>NZ_JAKIHL010000004.1 GCF_021608135.1 Microaerobacter geothermalis | reverse complement strand
TTGGGGAGATCGCGTTCAGTGGGAAAATACCGGCTTAAAAATCTGAAAATGATGCAGTTTTTCCCTTAGACATTGAGGAGATATTGTGGCGGCAGCCCACGGAAAAAAGCACATCGCAAAAAGCTCTAAAAGATTGACTGTTGCCAATCAAATAGGGTTATGTTATAATCATTTTGGTAATACTTAGTATAGAGGAACTTTTTGCAGAGTGGGGCAACCCACTCTTTCTTACTGAATAAGAACCATGACGATTAGCCATTGATCTAAGGAGGATGAGTCATGCCCCAAAACGTAACTGGGCTCGTTGAAAGACTGGTTATCCCAATTCTTGATGAGCAGAATCTTGAATTGGTGGATATCGAATTTACAAAAGAGGCCGCCAATTGGTTTCTTCGTATATATATAGATAAAGATGGGGGAGTGGATATTGAAGACTGCGGCCGGGTCAGTGAACAGTTAAGTAAAAAACTGGATGAGGCGGATCCGATCCCCCAGGCGTATTTTTTGGAAGTTTCTTCTCCAGGTGCCGAAAGACCGTTGAAAAAGGAGAAAGATTATCTGCGTGCTGTAGGGAAATATGTACATATTGAAACTTGCGAATCCATCGATGATCACAAGGTGTTTGAGGGAACATTATCTTCCTATGAAAATGGAGAATTGGTGATTAAAGAAAAAAATAACCATTGGATCGTTCCTGTTGACAAAATATTAAGTGCTCGATTAGCCATAAAATTTTAATTGTATTGGTAGGATATGAAAGGAGGAGAAAACATGAATCCAGATCTGATGGATGCCATAAATCAATTGGAAAGAGAAAAAGGAATTAGTAAGGAAGTATTGATTGAAGCAATTGAAGCTGCTCTTATTTCAGGGTACAAAAGGAATTTTAGTTCTGCACAAAATGTGAGGGTGGATATTAACAGACAAACAGGGGAAGTAAAGGTATTTGCCAGAAAAGAGGTGAAGGAAGAAGTAGAGGATCCAAGATTGGAAATTTCATTAGATGCCGCTCGCCAAATCAACCCAAACTATCAGTTGGAAGATGTGGTTGAAATTGAGGTAACTCCTAAAGACTTTGGCCGGATAGCGGCCCAAACGGCAAAACAGGTGGTTACGCAAAGAATAAGGGAAGCGGAGAGAGTTCTTATCTACAGCGAGTTTATTGATCGTGAGGATGACATTATTACCGGTATCGTTCAACGTCAAGATTCCCGTTTTTTTTATATTGATTTGGGGAAGACAGAAGCTTTATTACCATTAAACGAGATCATGCCTACGGATCATTTGAAGCATGGTGATCGCGTAAAGGCGTACATTTCAAAAGTGGAAAAAACAACAAAGGGACCTCAGATATTTGTATCGAGAACTCATCCGGGGCTATTAAAAAGATTATTTGAATTGGAGGTTCCGGAAATATATGACGGCACAGTGGAAATCAAATCTGTTGCCAGGGAGGCTGGAGACAGATCCAAAATTGCCGTCCATTCAATTGACGAAAATGTTGATCCGGTGGGAGCCTGTGTCGGACCAAAAGGATTGAGGGTGCAAACGATTGTTCAAGAATTAAAAGGAGAAAAAATTGATATCGTTCGTTGGTCAAGCGATCCCTCTGAATATGTTGCCAATGCCTTAAGTCCTTCCAAAGTGATTAAAGTGATCGTAAATGAGGAAGAAAAAATGACGAGGGTGGTTGTTCCGGATTACCAATTATCACTAGCCATTGGCAAAAGGGGGCAAAATGCCCGGTTGGCTGCTAAATTAACTGGTTGGAAGATTGATATTAAAAATGAATCAAAGGCTTTAGAAGAAGGAATCATTCAGCCAGGTGAACAGCTGAATCTCAGTGAAGAGATGGAAGAAAATATAGAAAATTAGGGGAAATGTTCGATGAAAAAGAGAAAAATCCCTATGCGTAAATGTGTTGCTTGTCAAGAGATGAAGCCCAAGAAGGAACTGATTAGAATTGTTCGAACTCCTGAAATGAAAGTGATGATCGATCCCTCAGGAAAAGCTTCCGGAAGGGGGGCATATCTTTGTGCTCGCTTGGACTGCTTTAAGCTGGCAAGAAAACGAAATGCCTTTGATAAAGCACTGGAAATGAAAATCTCTGATGAAGTATATATACAATTAGAAGAAGAATGGATTCAAGATTATGATAAAAAATAAACTTTCCTTGCTAGGCCTTGCCATGAAAGCAGGGAAGGTCATTTCAGGAGAAGAATTAGTTTTGCGCAACATTCGGAATGGGCGTGTGAAGTTGGTGTTGATCGCAAAGGATGCTTCATACAATACCATAAAGAAGTTTACCGATAAGTGTTCAAGCTATCATATCCCCTATTTGTTGATTTTATCCCGGGAAGAATTAGGGAAGGCTATCGGGAAACCCAATCGAGTGATCATAGGTATCATGGATGATGGATTCTCAAAAAGAATAAAAGAATTATTCCAGTAAATCTTTGGGGGTGAAAAAATGGGTAAGATGCGTGTATACGAATATGCAAAACAATTGAATATGAGCAGTAAAGAAATTTTAACGATATTGGACCGCCTTAATATTTCTGTTAATAATCATATGAGTATCATAGATGAGAGTATTCAAAATAAAATACAACAATTTTTTACAGATATTAAATTAAATGCTGCCTCTGCAAAAAATCAGGGAAAACACGAAAAGGATCATAAAAAAATTCAAGAGCTAGAGAGGATTGGGAAGAAAAAAGTGAACACAGAAACGCAACCTAAGACAGCTCAACAAAAGTCATCTCCTCATATCAACAGAAATACAAATAAAAAAGGTCAAGAAAAGGCAAATTCTCAAAGGCAATTTCATCAAAAAATGGAAGATAAAAATGCACCTAAAGGAAATCAATTGCCAAAAGATAATCCATCAATCGAAAAAGATAGCGATGTAATAATGATTGATGAAGATGCTCTTGTTGTAAACAAAAACAAATTGAAAAAAACCAAAGCCAATCAAAAACGTTTTGATGACAGTAAATCAAAACCAGTTTTTACAAAAGATTCGAAGAAAAAACCTCAGCCTAAAAAAGCGGAACAAAAACCGGTTGAGAAGAAAACTCCTGCCAAAATTGTCGTATCAGGGATATTGACAGTAGAAGAGTTAGCCAAAAAGTTAAATAAAGAAGTAGGCGAAATCATAAAAAAACTTTTATTTCTTGGTATAATTGCAACAAAAAACCAGGAAATTGATATGGATGTCATCACCCTTATTGCCGACGAGTACAATGTTGAAGTTGAAGAAAAAATTGAATTGGATGAAGATCAATTTGAACAAGTTCAAGAAGTAGATCAAGAAAAAGATTTAAGGGAGCGTCCGCCAGTAGTAACCATTATGGGTCATGTTGACCATGGAAAAACAACCCTTCTTGATGCGATTCGCCATACTAATGTGACGGCCAATGAGGCAGGAGGGATTACCCAGCACATCGGAGCCTATCAAGTTGAGATTAAAGGCAAGAAGATTACTTTCCTTGATACGCCTGGACACGCGGCATTTACAACTATGAGAGCACGGGGAGCACAGGTTACCGATATTACTATTCTCGTTGTTGCAGCTGATGATGGTGTGATGCCGCAAACTGTTGAAGCAATTAACCATGCAAAGGCGGCAAATGTCCCGATTATTGTGGCAGTAAATAAAATTGACAAGCCTGGTGCTAACCCTGACCGTGTAAAACAGGAATTGACAGAGCATGGACTGGTTCCCGAAGATTGGGGCGGGGATACCATTTTTGTTCCAGTTTCTGCCTTAAAAAAAGAAGGACTGGACGATCTTCTTGAAATGATTCTACTCGTGGCTGAAGTGGCAGAATTAAAGGCCAATCCTAATAAGAGAGCTCGGGG
Source organism: Microaerobacter geothermalis (assembly GCF_021608135.1). Classification (NCBI taxonomy): domain Bacteria; kingdom Bacillati; phylum Bacillota; class Bacilli; order Caryophanales; family Bacillaceae; genus Microaerobacter; species Microaerobacter geothermalis. The sequence continues at coordinate 118,779 of NZ_JAKIHL010000004.1, read as the reverse complement.
TACCATCATTGAGGCCAAATTGGATAAGGGTAGAGGATCAGTAGTAACTGTATTGGTTCAGAACGGTACGTTAAAGATTGGTGATCCCATTGTTGCCGGTATTGCCTATGGGAAAGTGCGTGCTATGTTGAATGATAAAGGGAGAAGAATCAAGGAAGCAGGACCCTCTACTCCTGTGGAAATTACTGGATTAAACGGTGTTCCCCAGGCGGGAGACCAATTTATGGTCTTTGAGGATGAGAGAAAGGCACGGGCGATTGGGGAGAAACGAGCCATTAAAGTAAAAGAAGCAGAGAGAACCACCACTGCCAGGGTTACCTTAGATGACCTGTATCAGCAGATTAAGCAGGGCGAAATGAAGGAATTAAATGTTGTTATTAAAGGGGACGTCCAGGGCTCTGTTGAAGCATTAAAAGGTTCCTTGGAGAAGATTGATATTGAAGGGGTTCGGGTAAAGATTATCCATTCCGGGGTTGGAGCAATCACCGAATCCGACATTATTTTGGCTTCTGCATCCAATGCGATTGTCATAGGATTTAATGTCAGACCAGATGCTAATGCAAAAAATAGGGCTCAATCGGAAAAAGTAGATATTAGGCTTCATCGAATTATTTATAATGTAATTGATGAAATAGAAGCGGCATTGAAAGGTATGCTTGATCCAGAATATGAAGAAAAAGTGATTGGGACCGCGCAGGTTCGCCAAGTGTTTAAAGTCTCCCGAATTGGGTCTATTGCTGGTAGCTACGTGACGGAAGGAAAAATTACCAGGGATGCAGAGGTTCGAGTCATTAGAGATGGCGTCGTCATTTTTGAAGGAAAGATTGACAGCCTTAAACGTTTTAAAGATGATGTAAGAGAAGTTGCACAAGGGTATGAGTGTGGAATTACCATTGCAAATTTTAATGATATTAAAGAAGGAGATATCATCGAGGCGTTCGTAATGGAAACGGTGACCCATTAAACATTTTTAAAGAATGATGGGTTGATTAGGGGTGATGCTTATGTCAAAAGTTCGAGTTTCCAGAGTGGGAGAACAAATGAAAAAAGAATTAAGCCAAATTATTCAAAGGGAATTAAAGGACCCAAGAATAGGCTTCTTGACAGTAACTGGAGTTGAAGTAAGCGGAGATCTTCAGTTGGCCAAAGTTTTTATTAGTGTGCTTGGAAGTGAAGAACAAAAAGTAAATACCCTAATTGCTTTATCCAAAGCAAAAGGATTTATCCGATCGGAAATGGGAAAAAGAATCAGGCTTCGACATACACCTGATCTGATATTTAAGTTTGATGAATCGATCGAATATGGAAATCGAATTGAGTCCTTGCTTCAACAAATTAATAGGAAAGATGAAGAAGAATGATGAACCACTCCGCCAACTTTGAACAAGTTCAGCGTTTCCTAGAAAAAGAGGATAATTTCTTATTGATTTCCCATGTTAATCCAGATGGGGATACCACGTCATCTCTCCTAGCGATGGGTTATTATTTAAAAAAAATAGGGAAAAAGGTGACGTTTGTAAATGAGGGAAAAACCTCCTCCCAATTTTCCTTTCTGCCCCATTTTGATGAAATCATTAATTATTCCGCTGACGGTTTATCTGGAACATTTGATACGGTAATTACTTTAGATGCTGCAGATTGGAACCGTTTGGGAAAAGTTGTACAATCCATTTCTGAAGGAGCAAGAATTCTTAATATTGATCATCACCCAACCAATACTTTATTCGGACATATTAATCTGGTGATCGATAGTGGTGCAGCAACGGCAGAAGTGTTATATGACCTGTTTACCTATATGAAGGTTGAATGGGATACTCCATTGGCGTTATGCCTCTATACCGGGTTGCTTACTGACACGGGGGGATTTCGTTATTCCAATGTGAATTCAAAGGTTTTTAAAATTGCCTCCCATTTAATTTCACATGGAATATCTCCCGGTGAGGTGGCTGATGCAGTTCTTGAGACCACCACAGAAGCCAGACTGCAGCTCCTTCAGAAATCCCTATCCACACTAGAAAAAGCAGGAAACGGGAAAATTGCATTTTTTACGTTAAGTTACGAGGATCTGTCCCGAGTTAATGGGGAACCTGAAGATACGGAGGGGATTGTTAATTACGCCCGAAACCTTGAAGGAGTTGAAGTAGGTTTGTTTTTCAAGGAAGTAGCCCCTAATGAAGTAAAGGTGAGTCTTAGATCGAAAAAATCGGTAGATGTAGCAAAAATTGCAAAGCTTTTGGGTGGAGGAGGACATGCCAGAGCTTCAGGTTGTACCTTATACTCGTCATTGACTGAGGCAAAAAATAAAGTAATATCCCTTATTCTTTCCAATTTGGAGGAATCCGTTTCATGAGCATGAACGGTATCATTTTAATTGATAAGCCAACAGGTTTGACTTCACATGACGTGGTAGCAAAAATTCGCAAATTATATCGATTAAAAAAAGTAGGACATACTGGAACATTGGATCCCCATGTGACCGGGGTACTTCCTATATGTCTTGGACAAGCAACAAGAATTTCAGAATATCTCTTGCATCAGAATAAAACCTATATCGGTGAAGTCACTTTTGGTTTTTCTACAACCACTCAAGACAAATGGGGGGAAATCATTAATGAATTAAAGCAAGTAAAGATAACCCCCAAGGAAATTGAAGAAGTTTTTTCAAAAATGGAAGGAGAAATATGGCAAACTCCCCCCATGTATTCAGCAATTCGAATTGATGGAAAAAGACTTCATCAATTGGCTAGAGAGGGAAAGACAGTACATCGTCAACCTAGAAAAGCCTTAATATATCGCTTCCAAATTATATCAATGGAATTGGATCAAGATCATCCTAAAGTTTCCTTTGAAGTGGAATGTTCAAAAGGTACCTATATCCGTACCTTATGTGAAGATATTGGGACATCCCTTGGTATTCCTGCCCATATGTCTTTCTTGAGAAGGACAAAAAGCGGTCCCTTCACCATAGAAGAATGTTGGTCATTAGAAGAAGTAGAAGAAAAAATCAACGAAGGAGAAGGAGATAAGATATTGCTTCCCCTTGATCAGGCAATAAAATCATTTCCGGCGATTTCCGTTGATCATGAGATCAGAAAATGCGTTTTAAACGGACAGCCCATTACATTAACTTCACCAATGGAAAAAGATCAGCGAATCCGCATTTATGATCGGAATCATGATTTTTTGGCCATCTATCGTGTAGCGGATTGGCAAAGTGCAATTGCTGAAAAAGTATTTCATTTAGGGTGACTCGTATGGACATTTTTCATTTGAATTCTTCTCATCTGTCATATATAGAACCTAAACCTTGCGTGATGGCGATAGGGTATTTTGATGGTATTCATTTAGGACATCAACAGGTACTAAAGAAGGCGATTTCTCTTGCTGAGGAATGTGGTTTGATTTCTGCGGTTATGACGTTTCACCCCCACCCAAGGGAAGTCCTAGGAATTGATGGGTATAACCGTTACATTACTCCATTGAAAAAAAAATTACAGTTATTGAAAGATATGGGGATACACCGAACTTATGTTGTTCATTTTGATTTAGACTTTGCCTCTATTTCTCCCGAGGACTTTATTAATGATTACATTAATCAGTTATTTGTTAGACATGTTGTTGTAGGGTATGATTTTACCTTTGGACACAAAGGTCAGGGAACAGCTGATTCCCTAAAAAACGGAAGTCAGGGTAAGTTTTCCGTTCATGTGATACAACCGGTGAATCTCATGGGAGATAAAGTAAGCAGCACATTAGTCAGAGAGTATCTGTCCAAGGGTGAGGTGGAGAAGATCCCCCGTTACCTTGGCCGGTATTATCAGCTAACCGGAATTGTTGTTGAAGGTGAGAAAAGAGGAAGAACCATAGGTTTTCCGACAGCAAACCTGAACTTAAATGAAAATTTTATTGTTCCAGCTTCTGGGGTTTACGGAGTAAGAGTTACTCTTCATGGCAAATCTTATAACGGAGTTATGAATATTGGATTTAAACCTACTTTTCATCAGAGAAAACTGCCATTAACTATAGAAGTACATATTTTTGATTTTGCTGAGCAAATCTATGATGAAATATTGGAAGTTGATCTTTTATTTTTTATCAGGCATGAGAAAAAATTTTGCTCCGTTAATGAATTATTTTCTCAAATAAAAAAAGATATTGCCTTCGCCAAGGATAAAATAAAAAAACAATTTCGTTAATTCAATCATTCATTTACTATTTGATGAACCTATGTTATACTTTTTCAGGGTATTGGAATACCTTAGGTAAACCATGGCTTGGAATAGCGATTCACCGACGATATTCTAGGTTATAGGGGATAAAGATAAGGAGGTGAAGGGGATGGCTTTAACTCAAGAGCGTAAGCTAGAAATCATCAATGAGTTTAGGGTACATGAAACGGATACCGGTTCTCCAGAAGTTCAAATTGCTATCCTAACGGAAAAGATCAACTATCTTAACGAGCATTTGCGTGAACACAAGAAAGATCATCATTCTCGTCGCGGGTTATTAAAAATGGTTGGTCATCGTCGCAATTTGTTAAACTACCTAAAGAACAAGGATATTACACGTTATCGTAACCTTGTAGACAAGTTAGGTCTTCGTCGATAGGAATAACTTTGCATGAAGAAAAAGCGGGGAATGTGTCCCCGCTTTTCTTACGACAACATTTTTCTTTTTTTGCTTTTACTTTACCTGTAGGGAGGAAATAATGGATAGATGACGAATTTTAATGGAGTTATAATCATTTAGAAGGGAGGATTTATACATAACATGGTAAAAACGTATGAAATGGAATTAGCTGGCCGTAAAATTATTTTAGAAACTGGAAAGTTAGCCAAACAGGCCAATGCAGCCGTATTGGTTCGCTATGGAGATACTGTAGTTTTATCCGCAGTAACCGCATCAAAGGAACCGAAGGATCTAGATTTCTTTCCCCTTACTGTAAACTATGAAGAGAGGCTATATGCTGTTGGGAAGATTCCAGGTGGGTTTATCAAAAGGGAAGGAAGGCCTAGTGAAAAGGCAATTTTAGCTTCACGTCTTATTGACAGACCAATCCGTCCGTTATTTCCGGATGGATTCCGAAATGAAGTTCAGGTGGTAAGTACTGTTTTATCGGTTGACCAAGATTGTTCACCGGAAGTTGCAGCAATGATCGGGGTTTCCGCTGCTCTTTCCATCTCCAATATTCCTTTTTCTGGACCCATCGGCGGTGTAATTGTAGGGAGAGTGGATAACCAGTTTGTGATTAATCCATCTGTGGAACAAGCAGAAAAAAGTGACATCCACTTGATTGTGGCCGGAACCAAAAACGGTGTAAATATGGTGGAAGCTGGAGCAGATGAAGTACCCGAGGAAATTATGTTAGAAGCCATTATGTATGGACATGAAGTCATTAAGAAGTTGATTGCCTTTCAAGAGGAAATTGTTAATGAGGTCGGACAAGAAAAAATGGAAGTTCAATTACATCGCATCTCTGAGGAGATTAATCGGGATGTTAGGGAATTTGCTTATCTTAAATTGAAGGATGCCATACAGATCGAAGAAAAACAGGCAAGACAGAGTGCCATCGATGATATTATGGCAGAAGCGGAGGCCCATTTTTTGGAGATCCTTGGTGAAGAGTCAGTTTCCGAAGTAAGGGAAGTTCTTGAAAACATTGTAAAAGAAGAAGTTAGACGGTTAATTACCCATGAAAAGAAAAGGCCAGATGGACGAGCATTAGATGAAATCAGACCCATATCCTGTGAGGTTTCTCTGTTGCCTAGAACCCATGGTTCAGGCTTGTTTACAAGGGGACAAACACAGGCATTATCGGTATGTACTTTAGGAGCATTAGGCGACGTGCAAATCCTTGATGGGCTGGGATTAGAAGAATCAAAACGATTTATGCATCATTACAACTTTCCACCATTTAGTGTAGGAGAGGCCCGGCCGATGAGGGCACCTGGAAGGAGAGAAATTGGACATGGTGCATTGGGTGAGCGGGCATTGGAACCCGTAATTCCTTCAGAAAGTGATTTTCCTTATACGATAAGACTGGTTTCAGAAGTTTTAGAATCCAATGGCTCCACGTCTCAGGCAAGCATTTGTGCCAGTACTTTGGCGCTTATGGATGCAGGTGTGCCCATTAAAGCACCGGTAGCTGGTATCGCTATGGGACTCATTAAAGATAATGACCAGGTATCTGTATTAACAGATATTCAAGGGATGGAAGATCATTTGGGTGATATGGACTTTAAAGTGGCAGGGACTGAAAAGGGAGTTACCGCCCTGCAAATGGACATTAAAATTGAGGATATCAACCGTGAAATATTGAAACAAGCTTTGGAGCAAGCCTATAAGGGAAGAATGTATATCCTTGAAAAAATGAAAGGAGCTATTTCTAAACCAAGATCAGAGCTTTCTCCCTATGCGCCTAAAATTATTACCTTTAAAATTGATCCTGAAAAAATCAGAGAGGTAATTGGTCCCAGCGGAAGAATGATCAATAAGATTATTGATGAAACCGGGGTAAAAATTGATATTGAACAAGACGGGCGCATCTATATTGCTTCTGTCAATCCCGCCATGAATGATAAAGCAAAGGTTATGATTGAAAATCTGGTAAAAGAAGTGGCGGTGGGGGAAACTTATCTGGGAACGGTAAGACGAATTGAAAAATTCGGGGCATTTGTTGAGGTTATCCCAGGAAAAGAAGGATTGGTACACATTTCCCAGTTGGCTGAACAGAGAGTCAATAAAGTTGAAGACGTGGTTAGCATCGGAGATTCTATCCTGGTAAAAGTGACAGAAATTGATGCCCAGGGTCGGATCAATCTTTCCAGAAAAGCTGCTTTAATAGAGCAAAAGGGAGAATCTGCAGAAATATCTAAAACATAATCAGATGGATGTACCATGATGAACGAGAGAGACAGAGAAATCTGGCTCTTTTTTATTTGTTTTCTTTGTCGAACTGAACTATAGATGTGGAACTAATATTCCATAACCCGAAGGGGCATGAGCATTTAGTTCTACCTATGTGACAGACTTTGGAATTAAAAAGGTCTAGTTGGGACTAGCCACACATATATTATAGATGAGCCGTAGAATAAAACAGTAGAAATTGTGGAGGCCAATATGAATGGGAAGAAACATTGGTGGGTATTTCTTTTGTTTGGTTCATTTCTTCTTTATCTCATCAATACAAAGCCGGTCAATCAATATATAGAAATAGTAAAGCAAACGGCCAGCGTCAATTCTAAGCAAGTGAAAGAAGATCCTTTGCTAACTGAAATTATCGGAAAAGAACAGGAGGAATTCATCCCACCGATCAATGCCAAAATGGATAGGGTGTGGAAAGTGATTCCTGGATATAATGGAAGAAAGCTGGACGTGGGATATACCTATTACCTAACCTTGCAAAACGGGGTATATACTCCCATGTACAAAGAGATTTTGCCTACCATTCAATTGAAAGATCTTCCGCCTGGTCCAATATATCGCGGAAATCTAAAAAAACCAATGGTGGCTTTAATGTTTAACGTGTCCTGGGGTGAAGAATGGATACCGGATATCCTTCAAATTTTGCATAAGAAAAAAATAAAGGCCACCTTCTTTCTAGATGGTTCCTGGGTAAAAAAGAATGAAGAATTAGCCCGACTTATTGCTGATCAAGGGCATGAAATAGGAAATCATGGTTATTCTCATCCGTTGATGTCAAAAATTACCTTATCCAGAATCCGTCAAGAAATTTTAAAGACAAATGAAGTGATTCAACAAACAACGGGGAAAAAACCTCTGTTATTTGCTCCCCCTGCCGGAGACTTTAACCAAAAGGTTGTTGACGTAGCCTATCAACAAGGGATGAAAACCATTCTTTGGACGGTTGATACGATTGATTGGAAGAAGCCTGATTCTTCGGTGATTGTTCATCGCGTACTTAACAAAATAGACAATGGCAACCTGGTATTGATGCATCCAACTGAACCAACCTCTAAAGGACTGGAGCAAATGGTGGATGGAATCATAGCAAAAGGGTTAATGATCGGAACTGTAAGCGAGGTTCTTTCATCCAACCGTATCAATTGAAAGTAGATGCTAATTCTGGTATAGTATCAGTGTCTATCGCATCGGTATGATTAATGGTTGGAGAGTGAATGAGGGGGAATCTTTTTGATAAATAAACATGTTTTAAACAATGGAGTTCGAATTATAATTGAAAAAATGCCATCCGTCCGCTCCGTCTCATTGGGTGTTTGGGTTGGAACAGGATCCAAATATGAAACAGAGAAAAATAATGGGATCTCACACTTTATTGAACATATGTTATTTAAGGGAACCCAAACAAAGAATGCCAAAGAAATTGCAGAGTCCTTTGATAGTATTGGAGGACACGTCAATGCCTTTACATCAAAGGAGTACACATGTTATTATGCAAAGGTTTTGGATGAACATTTCGATATTGCCTTAAATGTGCTTGCAGACATGTTTTTTAATTCAACATTTGATCCCATTGAGTTAAATAAAGAGAAAAAAGTAGTGATTGAAGAGATAAATATGTATGAAGATACGCCCGATGATCTTGTACATGACCTGATCGCAGAAGCATCATATGGGAATCATCCTTTAGGCTATAGCATTTTAGGCACAGAAGAAAATTTAAACCGTTTTACAAGGGAAGATGTTATCCAATATATATCACAGCATTATCTTCCTGAAAATACGGTCATTACCATATCAGGAAACGTATCAGAAACCATTTTAGAAAAAGTGGAAAGAAAGTTTTCTTTCTTTTCCAATAAGATACAGGAAAATATTGTTCCATTGCCAACTTTTTTAGGCAGTCAGGTTGTTCGTCAAAAAACCACAGAACAAGCCCATCTTTGTCTCTCTTTTCCAGGATATGCGGTTGGAGATTCCAAATTGTATCCCCTTATTCTGTTAAACAATATTTTAGGGGGGAGCATGAGTTCCCGCCTCTTTCAAGAAATTAGGGAGGAACGGGGACTTGCTTATTCCGTATTTTCATATCATTCTTCTTTTAAAGACAGTGGATTATTTACTATTTATGCCGGAACGGCTCCACATCAATTGGATGAGGTTTTTTCAATCATTACAGAAAATATTCAGAAAGTAAAAGATGAAGGTATTACGGAAGGAGAGCTGAATAAAGGAAAAGAACAGTTAAAAGGGAGTTTAATGTTAAGTCTTGAAAGTACAAACAGCCGAATGAGCCGTCTTGGTAAGAATGAACTTTTACTGGGATATCATATAAGTTTGGATCAGATGATCCAAAAAATTAATGAAATAAACCTTGAAGATATAAAAAAAGTATCACATGATTTATTTTCTCAACCATTAGCTTTATCGATGGTTTCTCCAAAAGATCAGTTGCCAAAAGGGTATAGGAGGAATTTGTTTGTTTGAAGTAAAGATTAAACGGTTGCCAGGAAATGAGGACATTCCTATTCCTCGAAAAATGTCGCAATTAGCCAGTGGATTTGATTTAGTTGCTGCTGTTTCGGAACCTGTTTCCATTTTTCCAGGAGAGTGGAAGCTGATTCCAACGGGATTTTATTTGGAGATGCCTGCACAATTGGAAGCTCAGATTAGGCCTCGAAGTGGTTTAGCCTTAAAAAAAGGAATCACAACCCTGAATTCCCCTGGAACAATTGACGCAGATTACCGTGGAGAGATTGGAGTTATCCTTATCAATCATGGAAAAGAAACTTTTATTGTAAATCGGGGAGACAGAATTGCCCAAATGGTTTTTCAGCATGTACCTGAAATCAGATTCACTGAGACAGAGCAAATTTCTGAAACAGATCGTGGTAAGGGTGGTTTTGGTCATACCGGAATTTAATTAGGTGGGGAGAACAGGGTATGGAGAAAAAATTAAAGATGGAAGAAATTACTCATCTTTTGGAAAAGGTAGAAAAACTGCGATCAAGGCTTTATCAGGCGGTAGGAGATGATCTGTCCAAGTTAACAGACGATCAAATCATACCGATCAGTAAAGAATTGGACGAGTTAATTCTCTTATACTACAAGAACAGATAGGACTTGTTGTTAGAATTATCCGTTAAAGACATGCTCGTCTTGTGCAAGCCCCCCTTGATAATAGGGGGCATTTTTTTTTGCCATAATGCATAAAAGGTACAAAAAGAAAAGGGGGAAATGGTTTTGAGATTTAGTGAATTTAGTGGAAAGGAAATTATTAACTTAGATAATGGTGAGCGAATTGGGGTGATCGGACAAACCGATCTGATGGTTGACCCCGGAACAGGAAAAGTGGAAGCCATTATCTTACCGGGAGTTTCCTTATTCGGGCTGGGAAAGAAAAAAGAGGATATTATCATACCATGGCAAGCCATTCGAAAAATCGGACCGGAAATGATCATTGTAGAATTAAGTGCCAGAGGTTTTGCTGCCGAATGATTCACCATTTGTGGGCGCGAGAATAGGATGAAGGTAGATGCAACGAATTCTGGGTTACCCAATATGAAGATTTACAGTTGCAATTTTATTCATTTAAAGTAAAATGTTCTGAAAGGGGAACTATGGATGTTAACTGGAATTCATGTCGCCTTCATCGGTGGGGATGCTCGCCAATTGGAAGTGATAAAAAAGTGCAGTGAACTTGATGCAACCATTACCTTAATCGGATTTGACAACTTGGAAAGTAATTTTGTCGGGGCAACCAAGAAAACGCTGGTACCCGAATCACTACAAGAGGTTGATGCTGTCATTCTGCCTATTGTGGGAACCGATGAAAAAGGTCATGTGGAAAGTATTTTCTGCTCCAACACATTAAAGTTGACAGAAGAACATTTATCATCTCTGCCAAAACATTGTATACTCTATACAGGGATGGCTTCAAATTATTTAGCGGATCTTTGCACAAAAAAACAGCTTCCAGTGATTAAACTTCTTGATCGGGATGATGTAGCCATCTATAATTCCATTCCTACTACAGAAGGCGCTATCATGATGGCGATTCAAAATACCGAGATCACCATACATGGTTGCCGATTGGCAGTTCTCGGATTTGGAAGAACTGGGATGACTTTGTCGAGAATATTGCAAGCGATGGGGGCCCATGTAAAAGTAGGTACGAGGAAACCAGAGCATGTTGCCAGAGCATTTGAAATGGGATTTTTACCCTTTCATATTAATAATCTGGCTGATGAGGTCAAGGATTTAGACCTTTTGTTTAATACCGTTCCATCCAGAATTGTAACTGCACAAGTCATCGCCAATCTTCCTCATCATTCACTGATCATTGATCTTGCATCAAGCCCCGGCGGAACAGACTTCCGTTATGCTGAAAAAAGAGGGATTAAAGCAATACTTGCTCCCGGGTTACCTGGAATCGTTGCTCCAAAAACAGCAGGTAGAATTATTGCCAACACGATCACTCGATTGTTAGTGGAACAACTAGGCATCCGGGAGGAATCAAAGTGAATCTAAAAGGAAAGACAATTGGTTTTGGTTTAACAGGTTCCCATTGCACATTTTCAGAAGTTATTCCGGAAATCGAAAAACTGGTGAATGAAGGAGCAAAGATTATTCCCATCGTCTCGCATACCGTGATGACGACTGATACAAGATTTGGAAAATCTGAAGATTGGCAAGGAAAGTTAAAGGAAATCTCTGGGCATGAAATCATATCCAGCATCGTTGACGCTGAACCGTTAGGGCCTTCTAAAGGATTGGATATCATGGTCATTGCTCCATGCACAGGGAATACAACGAGTAAATTGGCAAACGCCATTACAGACAGTCCTGTGCTAATGGCAGCAAAAGCTCAAATGCGTAATTTGCGTCCGATTGTTTTAGCTATCTCTACCAATGACGGATTGGGCTTAAATGCAGCAAATATTGCAAAATTATTGGCAGCAAAACACATTTATTTTGTACCCTTTGGCCAAGATGCCCCGAATAAAAAACCAAATTCTCTGGTTTCCAGAATGGAATTAATCAAAGAAACCTGTGAAAAAGCATTGGAAGGAAAGCAGCTTCAACCTGTTATCGTGGAAAAATTTAAATATATGAATTAGATGAAAATCAAGCTTCTGGGGAGGAGAGTAAATTGATGAAAAAATCCACTTTTCATGTTGCTGTTGTCGGAGCAACGGGTGCCGTAGGACAACAAATCTTACATTTACTAGCAGAAAGGAACTTCCCCCTTGCTTCACTGAAGTGCCTGGCTTCCAGCCGTTCTGCCGGAAAAACGGTGATGTTTAAAGGAGAACCGATTACCGTAGAGGAAGCAACGCCAGAAAGTTTTGAGGGAGTGGATATTGCCCTTTTCAGTGCCGGTGGTTCTGTAAGCAAAATATTGGCTCCTGAAGCCGTTAAACGGGGCGCTGTGGTAATTGATAATACCAATGCCTTTCGTATGAATCCGGATGTTCCTCTGGTTGTACCTGAAATTAATATGGACATCATTGGCGATAAACCTGGAATTATTGCCAACCCCAATTGTTCAACCATTCAAATGGTTGTAGCTTTAAAGCCTTTGTATGATAAATACGGAATATCCAGAATTATCGTTTCCACATATCAGGCGGTCTCCGGTGCAGGAAGTCAGGCGATTGAAGAACTGCTTGACCAAAGCAGGGCTGTGTTGGAAGGCAGGGAACCGGAATGCAACATATTGCCAGTGGGTAAGCTTGACAAGCATTATCAAATTGCTTTTAACGCTATTCCACAAATTGACGTTTTTCAGGATAATGGTTTCACTTTGGAAGAAATGAAAATGGTGAATGAAACAAAGAAAATTATGGGAGACCCAAATATTGCTGTAACCTCCACATGCGTTCGGATCCCCGTAATATACGGACATTCAGAATCTGTCTATGTTGAATTAAAGGAAGAATTTGAATTAGATGAAGTATATCGCCTTTTAAATGATGCTCCCGGTGTAACGGTCATTGATTCTCCAGAAGAACAAAAATATCCGTTAGCAACAGATGCGGCCGGTAAGCTGGATGTATTTGTGGGAAGAATTCGCCGTGATTTAAATCATTCACGGGGTCTCAACATGTGGATTGTCTCTGACAACTTGTTAAAGGGAGCTGCATGGAATGCTGTGCAAATTGCTGAACATTTTGTTCAGCGCTAGGGAGAGATGCTCGTTCTATGAAAGTGATCGTGCAGAAATTTGGTGGAACCTCTCTTTCTGATGAAAATAAAAGAGGAATGGCCATCAGGCATATCCAGAAATCTCTGGATCAAGGGTATCATGTGGTCGTGGTTGTTTCTGCGATGGGAAGGAAAGGAGACCCATATGCGACAGACACTTTGCTTTCCCTAATAGAAGGACACGAGAATCTTATGACAAAAAGAGAATTAGACCAATTCTTATGCTGTGGCGAGATCATTTCGGCGGCAACTTTTACCCATCAATTAAAACGCTGCGGAGTTCCATCCCTCTTTTTAACCGGAGGCCAGGCTGGAATTATCACCAATAATGAATTTTCAAGTGCACAAATTCTTACTATTCATCCTGAAAGGATTTTATCTGAATTAATAAAAGGAAACGTAGTCGTTGTCACTGGTTTTCAGGGCATTACAAAAAATGGAGAACCCACCACTTTAGGAAGGGGAGGCAGTGACACTACCGCTACTGCCCTTGGTGTTGCCTTAAAGGCCGAGTATGTGGACATCTTTACAGATGTAGAAGGAATTATGACAGCAGATCCACGCATTGTAGAAGATGCAGCGTATATATCTTCGGTCACTTACACGGAAATTTGCAATATGGCTCATCAAGGGGCAAAGGTAATTCACCCACGTGCGGTGGAAATTGCCATGCAGGGTCATGTTCCCATTCGAGTCAGATCCACCTTTTCTGATCATGAGGGTACCCTTGTCGGGGATGACCATCAAATAAAAAGAGAGAAAGAAACCTTTATCGATCGCCCGATAACTGGAATTGCTCATGTTTCCAATATTACGCAAATTAAGGTCTTTAATCATGGAGGCCCTTACGATATTCAACTAAAGGTATTTAAATCAATGGCTGAAAATAATATCAGCGTTGATTTTATCAATGTAAGCCCTGTAAGTGTAGTCTATACAGTCCATGATGAAATGGCTCATAAGGCGGAAGGTATACTGCGTCAATTAGGGTTTGAACCCCATCTTCTTCCCAACTGTGCTAAGGTTTCTGCCATCGGGGCAGGCATGGCAGGAGTCCCAGGGGTAATGGCAAAAATTACAGAAGCATTAACAGCTGAAGATATCCAAATCTTGCAATCTGCAGACTCCCATACTACAATTTGGGTGCTAGTACATGGAAAGGATATGGCAAAAGCGGTCAATGCTTTACACCGGAAATTTGATTTGAATCGCAAGGAAAATTAAGGAGGTTTACATGTGGTTGATTTCGGACGTCTGATAACGGCGATGGTTACCCCATTTAATGAAAAAGGGGAGGTGGATTTAAACAAAACCACTGACCTCGTCAACTATCTTTTCGAAAACGGGACAGAGAGTATTGTGGTTGCAGGGACAACAGGAGAATCACCAACTTTGACAAAGGAAGAGAAAGTTTCGCTGTTCTCACATGTAGTAAAGATCGCCCAAGGAAGAGGAAAGATTATTGCCGGCACTGGCGGCAATAATACCGCTCAATCCATTGAATTGACCAAGCTGGCAGAACAAGTTGGTGTTGACGGAATCATGTTAGTTGTTCCTTATTACAATAAGCCCAGTCAGGAAGGGTTATACCAGCATTTTAAAACCATTGCAGAAAATACATCCCTGCCGATTATGCTTTATAATATCCCAGGCCGTTCTGGAGTGAATATGAACACTTATACTGTGAAGAGACTGGCTGCTGTTGATAATATTGTTGCCATAAAAGAAGCAAGTGGCGATCTTACTCAAATGAGCGATATCATTAGGGAAACTCCTGAAGATTTTCGCTTATATAGCGGTGATGATAAATTAACCATTCCTTGTATGTCTGTCGGCGGCTATGGGATTGTAAGTGTAGCTAGTCATCTTGTTGGTTTAAGGATGAAAGAAATGATTGAAGCGTTTGTTGACGGAAAAACGACAAGGGCGGCAGAACTGCATCGGGAATTACTTCCATTTTTTGAAGGAATGTTTATCACATCTAATCCTGTACCATTAAAGGCGGCCTTAGAAATGAGTGGAATCTCTGTAGGTGGTGTCCGGTTGCCCCTTGTGTCACTTACAGAATCGGAATCGCAATTTATTGAAAATCTTCTCGCCCGTACAGTTAAGAGGTAAGTAGTGGAAATAAACATGCATAATCCGAAAGATCTCAAAATGATATGAAAATGTATTTTCATATCAAAGATTTACACATCCGCATGTTGAGTCCGTACTCTTTAGTGCCTTCTATTGAGTAGAATAAAATTGTTTGGGGGATTTGTTTGATCCCTTTTTTCTTTGATTTCTGTTTTCCTCATATTGCCGCTTGATAAGAAGAGGTGGAAAATTTCCATGTTAGAACGTTATGTGACTGTTTCTGGATATGGCGAAGCCGAAATCACAATTAATCGCTCCAGATTTATCTCTTATGTTCAACGGGCAGAAACGGAAGAAGAAGCGTTATCCTTTATTCAGCAAATCAAAAAGAAACACTGGGATGCCACCCATAATTGTTCCGCCTATATCGTCGGTGAGATGGATCAGTTCCAAAGGGCTGATGATGATGGAGAACCCAGTGGAACAGCAGGCAAACCCATGCTGGAGGTTTTAAAGAAAACAGGAGTAAAGGACACCGTCGTTGTGGTAACCCGATATTTTGGAGGGATAAAATTAGGTGCTGGCGGGCTAGTTCGGGCCTATGGAAAAGGTGTAACCCTAGGTCTTCGTGCGGCTAAACTGATTGAACGTGTATTACATGAAGAAGTGAATATTGAATTTGATTATCATTTTTTGGGAAAATTGGAAAATGAGCTTAGGAACAATGGATTTTTGATTATCAATACCCAATTTACAGATAAAGTAACGATCACTTTACTTGCGTTAAAAAACCAATGGGAAAGGTTGCATGAATTGGTGAACCAAATCACAAGTGGACAAGCTTCCATGTCAAAAGGATCTAAAGCTTATGTTGATATCTCATTACATGAAACATCTAGTGAATGGGGAGAATAGACTCAAGAAAACTTGCATCTCAATATGTGATTTACTATAATTGTAAGCAAGTGATTGGTGCGGTTCATTAAGTAACTACAACTGAATATAGGAGGTATCATAT
This sequence comes from Microaerobacter geothermalis, assembly GCF_021608135.1. NCBI lineage: Bacteria > Bacillati > Bacillota > Bacilli > Caryophanales > Bacillaceae > Microaerobacter > Microaerobacter geothermalis. Next base: position 102,554 of record NZ_JAKIHL010000004.1, on the reverse strand, counting down.
TGTCAAAAGGCAATCAAAAATTAACCATTTTCGCCTTGGGCGGCGTTGGCGAAATTGGTAAGAACATGTATTGTATTCAGTATGGTGACGATATTGTTGTTATTGATGCCGGTTTAAAATTTCCTGAAGAAGAGATGTTGGGTATCGATATCGTCATCCCTGATATCACTTATTTGGAGGAAAATCGTGAAAAGATTCGAGGAATACTCCTTACCCATGGTCATGAAGATCATATCGGTGGTCTGACCTATGTGTTGCGCCATATCAATGTTCCTGTATACGGTACAAAGTTAACCCTTGGTTTGGTTGAAAATAAATTGAAGGAAGCAGGAATTTTAAATGAGACCAAGCGTATACTAATCAACAACAAATCAGTGGTTAAATTGGGATGCTTTACTGCCACGTTCTTTAAAACCAATCATAGTATACCTGATTCCGTAGGGGTTTGTTTAGATACTCCTGAGGGCATTGTTGTTCATACCGGTGACTTTAAATTTGATCAAACACCAGTGAATAATGAAATGGCAGACTTAGCCAGAATGGCTGAGATTGGCGAAAAGGGTGTATTATGTCTCTTATCCGATAGCACCAATGCAGAAAGACCAGGGTGGACCGGATCAGAACGATCGGTAGGGGAAGCCATTCAAGATGTTTTCCGTAAAGCAAAGCAGAGAATTATTGTGGCTACCTTTGCCTCAAATATTCACCGTATTCAGCAGGTTTTTGAAGCAGCCAAAATATATGATCGTAAAGTGACAGTTGTTGGCCGAAGTATGGTTAACGTAGTAAACATCAGTATGGAGTTGGGATATTTAGATGTTCCCGAAGGAATGTTAATTGAAAATGAAGAAGTAAATAAACTTCCTGCCGATAAAGTGGTCATACTTTCAACAGGAAGTCAAGGTGAGCCTATGTCTGCATTAACCAGAATGGCAAGGGCTACCCATAAGAAAGTGGACATTTTACCCGGTGATACGGTGATCATCGCCGCGACACCTATCCCGGGAAATGAAAAATATGTCGGAAGAACTGTCGATCAGCTCTTTCGCATCGGTGCAGAAGTGATCTATGGTCCTGGCTCAATCTCAGGAGTCCATGTATCGGGACACGGAAGCCAAGAAGAGTTGAAGCTCATGCTAAACCTAATGAAACCGAAATTCTTTATTCCTATTCATGGTGAGTTCCGTATGTTAAGGCATCATGCACATCTTGCTGAATCCGTGGGTGTTAAACCGGAAAACATATTTTTAGTCGATAACGGGGATACCGTGGAAATTAGCAAGGATAAAGCCCGCTATGGTTCAAAGGTCCATGCGGGAAATGTGCTGATTGATGGATTAGGAGTAGGAGATGTAGGAAATATCGTTTTAAGAGACCGCAAATTACTATCACAAGACGGAATTTTAGTTGTTGTAGTTACATTAAGCAAACAAACCCGCACCATTTTGTCTGGTCCTGATATCATTTCAAGAGGTTTTGTATATGTAAGAGAGTCTGAACAGCTGCTAGAGGAAGCAAACCGTATTGTTACCACAACCCTTAACCGTTGTGTCAATGAGAATGTAAGTGAATGGTCTACACTTAAAACTAGTGTAAAAGATGCCCTAGGGAGATTTTTGTATGATCAAACTCGTAGAAGACCGATGATCCTTCCGATAATTATGGAAGTATAAGAAAAGCTAAAAAAGGATGCGAAGCGCATCCTTTTTTTAATTTATGCACTTATTTCAAACTCGAAGTCTGTTCTTACCCTTAATAGATTCTTTAGTTCCATCCCCAGAACAAATCGCTTTTGTGAGTTGTTCATGTATGGTTTTTCTTCACTTATTCCATACTAGAAAGAGGTAAGGAGGAGTAATAGTGAACGAAATCATTCAACCAAACTTAAATCAGCCGGAACCCAACCAACCTCATACAACGGAGAATCCGCCGACTGACCAAGACGAAAAGAAAAAGGGGATATTAGAAACCATACAAACACTTGGTCAAACCAATGTACCCAATCTGGAGTCAAATATCTATTGCTTAACCATTATTGGTCAAATTGAGGGTCATATCCAACTGCCACCCCAAAACAAAACAACAAAATATGAACATGTTATCCCTCAGCTGGTTGCTGCAGAACAAAATCCAAAAATAGAAGGGATAATTGTCGTATTAAATACAGTTGGAGGCGATGTAGAGGCTGGTTTAGCCATTGCTGAAATGATTGCATCGATGTCTAAACCAACGGTAACCCTAGTATTAGGAGGCGGACACAGTATAGGAGTTCCTATAGCCGTAGCCTCAGACAAATCATTTATAGCTGAGACAGCAACCATGACGATTCATCCGATACGCCTAACCGGATTGGTAATTGGTGTTCCTCAAACCTTTGAGTATCTGGACAAAATGCAGGATCGCGTGATTCGATTTGTTACCAATCATTCAAGAATTACAGAGGAGAAATTTAAAGATCTCATGTTTAAAACTGGGGAACTTACCCGCGATATTGGGACAAACGTGATTGGTTCTGATGCTGTAAGGTATGGCCTGATAGATAAAGTGGGTGGATTAGGGGATGCACTAAGAGAACTTAATGAAATGATTGAAAAAGGAAGACAGGGGAGGGATATGATTCAGTGATTATCTACTCTACGATTCCGTTGGAAACAATTTTTGAGGGTTGGGATCAGTTTCATCCGCAATATGCCGAAGTACAGATGGGAGAGATAACAATGGTAGTGGAAAAAGCAAATAATTTTGAGGCAAAAATCGTTCGTCTCATTAGCCCTAATCCTTGTGATTATTTAAATCCAAAGTGGGCCCCCGGAGAAAAAATATACTTTCGTCCAGAAACTTAGATGTATGGATCCAAGTTAGGAAGGAACTACCTTATTTGGACAACCTATGATATAATGTCAACGGATTTAGTGACAGCAGCTGATCTCATGGACGGCTGCTTTTTCAACCATTATTCAAGAGGGTGTTGTTATTGACAAAAAGAAAAAAAACAACCACTTGGAAAAAATCAATTAAATATGAAATATACGGGCTAGTGATTTTGGCATTATCATTGATTACGGTGGCCGGTGGTTTATTTGACAACTACTTGGGTGTTGGACTAATAGGGAAATGGCTGAAATATTTAATGCGTATTTTTTTCGGAAAAATGGATTTTCTTATTCCGCTTATTGCGATTGGGTTATCAATCTATATTATGATAAAAAGAAAATGGCCCGAAAAACTGAACAGGCAGTTTACAGGGATATTATTAACGATTCTGGGTTTATTAGTTTATGCTCATACAGGGTATGTTTCCTTAAAGACCGGTAATGGACAAATCCCTGACATTTCGATTTTAAAACAAACATGGCTGGATATTTTGGCAGAATGGGATGCCGGCATGCCCACTGAAATTGGTGGTGGAATGATTGGAGCCCTATCTTATACTATTTTGTTTTATTTGTTTGGAAATATCGGGGGGAGGGTGATCCTGCTTCTTTTGTTCATTGTTAGTTTTTTACTGATTACAGGACTTTCCTATGTTGATTTTATCGTGAAAATAAAGAGATTGTTCCAATCTGTAAATCATAGATTGAAAGAACGGCTAAGGGAATGGCTGTATTTATGGGCTGACGAAAGAGAGCAAAGAAGAACTGAAAAAAACAAAACCGAGATGCACACGAATAACGAACACGAAATCCTTACACTCAAAATTGATCAAAGTACAGAACCTATTATTCATGACTTTACACAACGAGCATATCAACAAACGGAGATGGACTTTTCAGATATGGACTCAACATTCCAATCAACGAATCAACATAAATTAGATAACAATAATGATGATCCTCTGAGTGAATCACAGGATTCCGGTTTAGTCATTGAAACCGACTCTTCCGTCAATTATCAACTTCCACCCTATTTGTTGCTGGAGAAACCCAAGAAGGGTATTGCCCAAAGGGAACATCGGGATATCGCCATGAATGCCAAAAAATTGGAAATGACATTAGATAGTTTTGGTGTTAAAGCAAAGGTGACACAAATTCATAGGGGACCTTCGGTTACGAGGTACGAAATATTACCAGATATTGGCGTAAAAGTAAGCCGTATTGTTAATTTAACTGATGATTTAGCATTGGCCTTAGCAGCGAAAGACATCCGGATAGAAGCACCTATTCCTGGAAAGTCTGCAATAGGTATAGAAGTCCCTAATACTGAAGTGTCCATCGTTCATTTGAGGGAAGTATTGGAAAGTTCCACTTTTCATGAATCTCCTTCCAAACTGACTATCGGTCTAGGCAGAGACATCTCAGGGGAACCGATTGTTGCCAATTTGGCAAAAATGCCCCACCTACTTGTGGCAGGTGCTACAGGAAGCGGAAAAAGCGTTTGTATTAACGGAATCATAACCAGTATTCTGTACAAGGCCAAGCCCCATGAAGTAAAATTTATGATGATTGATCCGAAGATGGTAGAATTAAATATTTATAATGGAATCCCTCATCTTTTAACTCCAGTGGTTACTGACCCTCGGAGAGCGTCAATGGCCCTAAAAAAAGTGGTTTCCGAGATGGAACGTCGCTATGAATTGTTTGCACAAAGCGGGACAAGGGACTTGGAGAGATACAATGAACTCGCATCAAAGCAAGGGACGCCGCGTTTACCTTATATCGTTGTGATTGTTGATGAATTAGCCGATTTAATGATGGTTGCTCCCACCGATGTAGAAGATGCGATTTGCCGATTGGCTCAGATGGCACGTGCAGCAGGTATACATTTAATTATTGCGACACAAAGACCATCAGTTGACGTTATCACTGGTGTCATTAAAGCAAACATACCTTCAAGAATTGCGTTTGGGGTTTCTTCACAAGCGGATTCTCGAACCATTTTAGATATGGGTGGTGCGGAAAAACTATTAGGCCGGGGAGATATGCTTTATTTGCCTGTAGGTGCATCAAAGCCCACTAGAATACAAGGCGCTTTTTTATCTGATGAAGAGGTTGAAGAGGTCGTCAATTTTGTAAAGTCACAGCAGCCAGCTAAATATCATGAACAGATGATTCCTGAAACCAAAGATGATTCGGAAGTAAATGAAGTGGATGATGAATTGTATGAACAAGCTGTTCAAATGGTGATTGAGGCTCAAACTGCTTCAGTATCCCTGCTGCAGCGTAGACTCAGGATTGGCTATGCACGTGCAGCCAGGCTCATAGATAGTATGGAAGCCAATGGAATTGTGGGACCCTATGAAGGAAGCAAGCCGAGGGAAGTACTGATAAAAAAAGGAGATACTCAAATTTCTTAACCACCACTTATAAATAGATCCGGAACTAGACGCTCATGATCCTTCGGGTCACAAATAGAAATGTATTTTCATATCAATGATTTCCACATCTGCTTGTTGAGTTCCTCATTGAAGTGATAGAAGTCGTTTCGGGGCTAAAGAACAGAGCCCTCAAAACAACTGGTTATCTCGTTTTCAATTAAATCTTCATAAAAAAGTTCAAAAAACTTCTTTTTTAAAAAAGGATTATTTAATTTTTTGTAGAATATACTTGTCAGACATCTTACATGTAAGGAATGGATCAAATGAAATTAAAGATGAATAACCGTCCTTTGTATGCGCTTGTCATCGATAAAATTAAAAAAGATATCGAAAACGGGCGATATAAAGAAGGCGAACGTCTGCCTTCCGAGTTTCAATTATCCAAAGAACTAGGAGTAAGCCGAGCCACATTAAGGGAGGCTCTTCGGATGCTCGAAGAAGAAAAGATGGTAAAAAAGAGACATGGTATTGGAACATTTGTCAGTCATCGGCCAGTATTCGTCAGCGGAATTGAAGAACTAATCAGTGTAACCGATACCATTGCTAGAGAAAAACAGACTCCTGGAACCAAATTTTTATACTCAGGAATCATAGATCCTGGAGATGAAGAAAAGGCAAGATTAAAGCTAAATGAGGATGAGAAAATTTTACTTGTAAAAAGAATTCGAACGGCGAATCAAATCCCAGTAGTTTATTGTGTGGACCGCTTGTCATCTCGTATCCTAGCCAATGGTTTTCAAGGTGAACAGGAATCCTTATTTGAGGCCCTTGAAAAATCAGGAGTTCAAATTGCTTATGCGGTTTCAGAGATCATTCCTTTGGGGTACCACGAAAGGGTCTCTGAAATCTTAAAATGTGGTCCGGAAATCTCACTCCTTTTACTTAAACAGGTTCACTTTGATAGAGAAAATAACCCGGTCTTGTTTTCAGATAACTATTTTCGTGCCGATAAATTTAGCTTTAAGGTTGTTAGAAAACGGACATAGGGGAATTATAGTAAGGAGGTGATATTTTAAAAAATAACCATATGCTGCAGATCAATGATTAAAAACAAATGAATGGGGGATTTTAATGAAAAAGTGGTTTTCGATTCTAGCGTTTTTAAGTTTGGCTTTGGTATTGATTTTATCTGGATGCGGAGCAGCAAAGGAAGAAGGAAAGCAATCAGAGCAAAAAGGCGGTCAAGCGGGAGCGCCCAATGGGGAACAGGTTAGAATTGGTATGGTAACAGACGTTGGTGGTGTAAATGATAACTCCTTCAACCAAAGTGCTTGGGAAGGTTTACAGCGCTTACAGTCTGACCTGGGGCAGGATAAAGTAGTGGTTGATTTTGCACAAAGCACAGGTGATGCCGACTATATTCCAAACCTGAACCAATTTGTAAAAGACGGTTGGAACTTAACCTGGGGGATTGGATTTTTAATGGGAGACCATGTCAAACAAGTGGCTGACCAGAATCCGGATGCCAAATTGGCGATAATTGACGCGGTTGTTGAGGCTCCTAATGTCGCTTCTGTTACTTTTAAGGAACATGAAGGTTCCTATTTGGTGGGAGTTGTTGCCGGTTTGATGACAAAGTCTAATAAAATTGGCTTCGTTGGAGGAATGGAGATTCCTGTTATTAAACGTTTTGAAGCCGGTTTTACTGCGGGAGTAAAAGCAGCTAATCCCGATGCGGAGGTAATCATCAATTATACGGGTGCATTTGATAAACCTGACCTTGGAAAAGCTGCTGCTGCTACGATGTATGATCGCGGGGCTGATATCATTTTCCATGCTGCAGGAGCTGTGGGGGATGGTGTGTTTAATGAAGCCAAAACCCGTCAGCAAGCTGGAGATAAAGTATGGGTCATTGGAGTCGATAAAGATCAATCCATTACTTTTGGTAATGATGTTACCCTTACTTCGATGATGAAGCGTGTGGATGAAGCCGTTTATCGCGTATCAAAAGACTTGATCGATGGCAAATACCAAGGTGGTCAAATTGTATCATTAGGACTAAAGGAAAATGCCGTTGGATTGCCTGAGAATAATCCCAATATCCCTGAGGATGTGTTAATGCAAGTAGAAGAGTATAAGCAAAAAATTATAAGTGGAGAAATTGTTGTTCCATCTGAGTAATAATGTGAACTAAAAAAGGGAACTAAAAGGGGAACTAAAGAATTTACACGTAAGGCGAGTCGGGTTGAACAAAGGAAACTTGCTTCATTCTGAAGTTTGATTGAACTTGTTCAGGGTCTTACCGTCGCTTATCCCTTACTTAAGAAACGGGGTTTTAAAGGCGGTTAGTAAATTCGAAAGCTGTCTTTTGTAATTCTTTAGTTCCTTCTATATAGCCTTATTTTCCTAATGATAATGAAGAAGAAAAGGTGAATATTTAATGAAAGAGATTACCTATGTAGTAGAAATGAAAAATATTACCAAAAGATTCCCGGGGATTATCGCAAATGATCATATCTCCTTTAAAGTTAAAAAAGGAGAGATCCATGCTTTATTAGGTGAAAACGGTGCAGGAAAATCTACACTTATGAACATACTGTTTGGACTTTACCAACCTGATGAAGGGGAAATATACATAAACGAAGAAAAGGTAATCATTTCTGATCCTAATGAAGCCAACAATTTGGGCATAGGGATGGTTCATCAACATTTTATGCTTGTGGAAAAATTCACAGTCACTGAAAACATCATTTTGGGACATGAACCCAAAAAAGGCGGAACAATCGACTATCTAAAAGCTCGAGAAACCGTCATACAATTATCTCAAAAATATGGACTTGCTGTTGATCCTGATGCAAAGATTGAAGATATTTCAGTAGGAATGCAGCAGCGGGTAGAAATATTAAAGACCCTTTACCGGGGCGCTGAAATTCTGATCTTTGATGAGCCAACAGCAGTACTTACTCCACAGGAGATTGAAGAGTTGGCAGTGATCATGCGCAACTTGGTTGAAGAAGGGAAATCCATCATTTTGATCACTCACAAACTTAAAGAAATTATGGCCATTTGTGACACCGTTACCATTATTAGAAGGGGTAGGGTCATCGACAGCATTCCTGTAAAGGATACTAATCCCAATGAATTGGCCGCAAAAATGGTGGGGAGAGAAGTCGCATTTGAGGTTGATAAGAAACCCGCTTCGCCTGGAGAAGTCATATTAGATGTAAAAGATATAACTGCTTTAGATAATCGCGGTTATCAAATATTAAACGGAATCTCCTTTGAAATAAGATCTGGAGAAATTCTTGGGATTGCTGGGGTAGATGGAAATGGACAAAGTGAGTTGATTGAGGTAATTACCGGTTTAAGATCAGCCCAATCGGGTCATATCTTCCTCAATGGTAAAAACATTACGAATCAATCACCAAGAATGATTTCGGAGTCCGGGGTATCGCATATTCCGGAGGATCGGCACAAGAGAGGCCTAATTTTAGATTTTACCATGGGGGAAAATATGGTTTTGGAAACTTACTTTTATCCAGATTTCCAAACCAACAGATTGTTGGATTATCAAAAAATTAACCGTTTTGCTGAAAAATTGATTGCAGAGTTTGATGTAAGAACTCCCGATGTTCAAACCCTAGCAAGGGCTTTATCTGGAGGTAATCAACAAAAGGCAATCATCGCCAGGGAAGTTACGAAAGACCCTGATCTGTTAATTGCGGCACAGCCCACAAGAGGGCTAGATGTTGGAGCAATTGAATTTATCCACAAAAGGCTGGTAGAACAAAGGGATAAGGGAAAGGCTGTTTTATTGATTTCCCTAGAATTGGACGAAATCCTGCGGGTTTCAGATCGTATTGCCGTCATTTATGAAGGCAAAATTGTCGGTTTTGTTGATCCTAAAGAAACTTCAGAACAAGAATTAGGACTCATGATGGCAGGTGCAAAAAGCAGGGAGGAGAAGATGGCGTATGAATAAGTGGATAAAAATGTTTACCAAAGAATCTTCCCTGATTCCATTAATGGCCATACTGCTCGGGCTTCTGTTTGGGGCCTTGGTAATGTTAATGGGGGGCTACAATCCTATCAAAGCTTATTTAGCCTTATTTAATAAAGTATTTGGTGATTTATATAATTTCGGGGAAACCATTAGACAGATTACTCCCCTTATTTTTACTGGGCTTTCAGTCGCCTTTGCCTTTCGTACTGGTTTATTTAATATTGGGGCGGAAGGACAATTTATTATGGGATCCTTAGGTGCGGTATATATTGGGACTCAGTTTTCTCTGCCGTGGTATATTCATGCTCCCTTAGCCATAGTTGTCGGCGGTATAATGGGGGGATTATGGGGAGCCATTGCAGGTTACTTAAAGGCAAAAAGAGGGGTACATGAGGTGATTACCACGATCATGTTAAATTGGATTGCCCTATTCTTTACAAACTATGTCGTTGCAAACTTCTTAAGAGCTCCCGGCCAACAAAGGTCAGAAATGATTCAACCTTCGGCATCCATCACCTTAAACTGGCTTTCCCAGGTGTTTGATAACGCAAGACTTCATCTTGGTACTCTGATTGCTCTATTGGCTGCAATTGTTTTTTATATCATTCTTTGGAAAACGAAACAAGGGTATGAACTCAGAGCTGTTGGCTTTAACCCACATGCCTCAGAATATGCTGGAATGAATGTGTCCAAAAATATGATTAATGCCATGTTGATTGGCGGAATATTCTCGGGTTTGGGAGGAGCAGTTGAAGTATTGGGGGTCTTTAAATATCAATCAATTTCGGCAGGTTTTCCCGGCTATGGTTTTGATGGGATTGCCGTCGCATTAATTGGCGCAAATACACCCCTTGGGGTGGTGTTGGCTGCCATATTGTTTGGAATCCTTACTTTTGGTGCTCCTGGTATGAAGTTAGGAGCTGGAGTCCCCGTTGAGGTCATCCGGATCGTTATTGCTTCTGTTATCTTCTTTGTGGCGGCTAGCGGGATTGTAAAATCAATTTTTTCACTCTTTAAAAGGGGTAAAGAGGAGGTGCTGGAAAAATGAGTATTTTAAGTATTTTGAGCGAATTGGTGCACAATACCATCGTCTTTTCTACGGCGCTCATTTTTGCAGCATTGGGCGGAGTTTTCTCTGAAAGATCAGGGGTTGTTAACATTGCTTTGGAAGGTTTGATGATCGTAGGGGCATTTACTGGTGCAGTTATTACCTATTACGTGGATATGTCCTTAGGGGGCAGTTCATGGTCCCCATGGATCGGTTTTATTGTTGCGGCTGTAGTTGGGATATTGTTTTCTCTATTTCATGCAGCAGCATCGGTTACATTTAAGGCTGACCAAGTTGTGAGCGGTGTTGCCCTTAACTTTCTCGCGGCAGGAGCTACCGTTTATTTGGTAAAAATATTATTTAACGGAGCAGGACAAACAAAAACGCTTCAGAATGTTTTCACCAAAGTCTCAATCCCTTTTCTTTCAGACATTCCTTATCTTGGCAAAGCATTCTTCACCGCGTATCCAACCAGTTACATTGCATTTATTTTGGTAGCCGTTAGTTACTTTGTTCTTTTTAAAACACCATTTGGACTTCGGCTCCGATCTGTGGGGGAACACCCCCGTGCGGCCGATACGATGGGTATCAATGTATATAAAATGAGATATCTCGGGGTCATGATCAGCGGTGCTTTAGCCAGTATGGGCGGAGCGACCATTGCTCTAACTACAACCAGCAATTTTTCACATAACACGGTTTCAGGGCAAGGATTTATTGCTTTAGCTGCGATGATTTTTGGGAAATGGCACCCGATTGGAGCAATGGGTGCGGCCCTTTTCTTTGGAATTGCCCAAGCCCTCAATTCCTTGGTTCAGGTTCTGGGAATTACAAAATATATCCCGGTTGACTTTATCTTTATGCTTCCATATATTCTTACTATACTCGTGTTAGCCGGTGTTGTTGGAAGGGCTGTTGCTCCGGCCAGCATTGGTAAACCTTATGAGAAGGGAAGCAGATAGTCGTGTTGAAGCTGAAGCACCTGGATTATCTGGTGCTTCTCTTTTTTTATTTCCATGGCAAGCGCAAAAACGGGCATTTCTTTCCGTTTTCCTCTATTCTTCGACATGAATAATGAACAATTTTCATCACATAATAATGGAAAAAGTGTCGAGATGGGGTGATATAAGATGTGGTCGTGTCCGTTCTGCGGTAGTCACTACGGGATTCCATTTGAAGATCAGCATTTAAGGGGAATATTATGCCTTCACCCTGATTGCGGAAGGGTTGATGTCGTTGATGATAATCGTTCGGAAAAATATTCTAAGGATTTTTCATCTGATATGTAAACGAATTGATAGATATAACCCTTCACAGGTTACAAAGGAGACGAATTGGTCTATAATGGAAGTAAAAACAAAAGGAGAGATGCTCTTTGTCCATATCATTTCAAAGAACCTATTGGAATCAAACAGGTATACATATTCTAGAGACCAACAAATTTAAAACCAATACGATCGTCATTCAAATTCAGCAACCTTTACAGGAAGAATTGGTTACTAAGAATGCATTGATTCCTTTCATATTGAATCGGGGAAGCAAAAAATACCCGTCTACCAAGAAATTAAGAGAACAATTGGATGATTTATATGGTGCCACTTTAAGTGTCGATGTATCGAAGAAAGGGGAAAGGCAGCTGATCACCTTTAAAATGGAAATTACCAATGAGACCTATTTAAAGAACACTACTCCTCTTTTGGCACAGGGGATACAATTGTTGGGAGAAGTGCTGACCAATCCATTGGTGGAAAATGATCATTTTAATGAGAAGTATGTATCCTCTGAAAAATCATCCATGAAGAAAAGATTGGAATCCCTTATAGATGATAAGATTAAATATGCCAATCAAAGATGTACAGAAGAAATGAGTAAGAATGAACCTTATCGGTTGATGGCCTATGGGGAATTGGAGAAGATTCATTCCTATAGTGGAGAAGATCTGTATGCTGCTTATCTGAAACTTCTACAGAATTCACCCATAGATATTTATATTGTTGGAGATGTAAACAGCAGTGAAGTGGTCAAACTGATTCAGGAATCCTTCTATTTGCCAACAAGAGATGTGATGGACCTTCCTGATACTTTGGTTAAGACTAACGTTACCGAGATAAAAGAAGTGATTGAACGCCTAGACGTAAATCAGGGAAAGCTAAATATGGGTTGCCGAACCAATACTAGTTACAAGGATGACGATTATGTCCCTTTGATGGTATATAATGCAATTCTGGGAGGATTTCCTCATTCGAAGCTATTTACAAATGTGCGGGAGAAGGCAAGTCTGGCCTATTATGCGGTTTCCAGATTGGAAAGTCATAAAGGAATTATGATGATCATGTCAGGTATTGAAATTGATAATTATGACAAAGCGGTTGGAATCATCAAAGAACAACTTCAAATGATGGAAAACGGCAACATTACAGAAAATGAATTAAACCAGAGCAAGGCTGTCTTGGTTAACCAGCTAAAAGAAAATCTTGATAATCCTTACACATTAATCGATATGGATTATAATGGTATCATTGCGGAAAGAAAGCGTCCCTTTGAAGAAATCATTGGGGAAATCAGGAAAACAGATGTTGAGGATATCGTAAATATCGCAAAAAAAGTAAAGTTGGATACTATTTATTTTTTGCGGGACAAGAAGGGAGTTTAAGGATGAAGGAAATTACCTTTGACCAATTAAAGGAAACCTTATATTTCGAGAAATTGGATAACGGATTATCGGTATACATCCTTCCCAAAGAGGGATTTAACAAAACCTATGCTACATTTACAACAAAGTATGGTTCCATTGATAACCACTTTAGACCACCGGGTGGGGAGGAGCTTAGGGTACCGGACGGAATCGCTCATTTTTTGGAACACAAGATGTTTGAAGAAGAAGATGGGGACGTGTTTCAAAAGTTTTCCTCCAATGGTGCTTCTGCCAATGCTTTTACCAGTTTCGAAAGAACAGCTTATTTATTTTCCTGTACAGATCATCTTGAAACCAACTTAACAACTCTAATTGATTTCGTTCAACACCCCTATTTCACCGATGAAAACGTGGAAAAAGAAAAGGGGATCATCGCTCAGGAAATTCGAATGTATGAAGATAACCCGGATTGGCGTTCCTATTTTGGACTGATACAGAACATGTATCATCAGCATCCCGTCCGAATTGATATTGCTGGAACCATTGAATCAATCAGCAAAATTACTAAAGAGACCCTTTATCAGTGCTATGAAACCTTTTATCATCCCAGCAATATGCTGCTATTTGTGGTTGGATCCGTTGAACCAAAGAAGATCATGAATCTGGTAATACAGAATCAAAACCGGAAGGATTTCAAGAATAGTCTTGAAAGAATAGAACGATTTTATCCCAATGAACCTCAGTCAGTAAAATCAAAACGTTCAGAGGTAAAGCTTTCTGTCGGAATTCCAAAATGTTTATTTGGATTTAAAGAAAAAAGAAATAATCTTACTGGAGAAGCTTTATTAAAGAGAGAGCTGTCTACAAAGTTGTTGTTGGATATCTTATTGGGGCCCAGTTCAATTTTATATCAGCAACTGTATGATGAGGATATTATTAATGATACATTTGGATCAGATTATTCCTGTGAACAGCAATATGCATTTTCGGTTGTTGGAGGGGATACGAAGGATCCAGATAAGCTGTTACAAAAAGTGGAGGAATCATTAAAGAAAAGGAAAGAAGAGGGGATCTCTGAAGATGAGTTTGAAAGAGCCCGGAGAAAAAAAATCGGCGGCTTCTTAAAAGCACTAAATTCACCAGAATTTATTGCCAATCAATTTACCAGATACCGCTTCATTGATTCTGATTTATTTCATATCGTTCCAGTATTAGAGGACCTTAATTTGGAAGATGTAAATCAACGGCTTCAGGAGCATATTGATTTTGAGCAAATGGCTGTTTCGATCGTATCCTCAACTGAAAAATAATTAAAGTCCTTCCAAACATGTATATTCTATGGAGGGAAATGAAAATGGGAAAAAATTGTTGGGCATTAATTACTGGAGCTTCCAGGGGAATCGGTAGAGCCATTGCAGAGAAGCTCTCAGTGGATGGTTATTCCCTTTATCTCCATTACCATAGGGGAAAAAAAGAAATAGAAGAGGTATCTGAATGTTGTTTATCAAATGGGGTCACAACTAAAATTATTCAAGCTGATTTAAGAAATTATAATGGAATTCTGGAAATAGAAGAACAAATAAAAGACAATCCACCTTCCATTTTGATAAACAATGCCGGAAGCAGTTTATATGGTCTTATGACTGATGTTACCAAAGAACAATGGGATGAAATGATTCACCTTCATCTTCAGGCTCCCTTTTTTCTTATACAAGCGGTATCATCCTCAATGATTCGGGCCAAATTTGGACGTATAGTCAATATCTCTTCTGTTTGGGGAATACATGGGGCTGCTTGCGAAGTTGTATATTCAACAGTTAAGGGGGGGCTTAATACCATGACAAAGGCACTTGCCAAAGAGTTGGCCCCTTCAGGCATTACAGTAAATGCCATAGCTCCGGGTGTGATTGAAACGGAAATGATCACCCTGTCCTTTACATCTGAAGAAATCGCTGATATCGTGAAAGAAATTCCAGTGGGACGAATGGGGAGGGCAGAGGAGATTGCTTCTCTTGTTTCTCATCTAGTCTCCCCCAATTCCTCGTACATTACCGGACAAATTATTTCTGTTAATGGTGGCTGGTATTTGTAACCATAAGAACGAGCTATACAGACGAAACTAAACATCTATGATCCGAAAGATTTAGCCCTCAAACTGATATACCCAGATGTTTTGAGGGCTCCGTTCTTTAGCCAAGAAGCGGACTTTAATAACATCTATAACAAACTCGATTAGCGGACGTGTAAATATCTAGTTCATACCATATAGAAAGTATTGGATGGCTTTTTCCATCTCGTCCAAATGTATATATGTATTTTTACAAGGACCTTCCGGCCGTTTATTTGAAATTCCAATCACCGGTATTTTTCCAGCCACATCCTGAATTCCGGAAAACAAATCTCTTTCACATGCGACGGCAATAATGGCTTTTGGGTTCTCTGTAATAAGAAGTTGACGTGCCTGGGTTCCTCCACCTGCCGTATGAAAAGTCACCTGATATTTTTCGGTTAAATCCTCCAGTTCTTTTCTCATAAATTTTGATAAACATCTCGGAACTACAATCAGAATCTCATGGGGCAATACGACGAAATATAGGGTCTTTACGATTTCATTGGTTACATGGATAAGGGAATTTTTTATCCGATCCTTTGAAAAGCCAAGTTTGTGACCCAGAATAAGAGTCCAACTGACAAGAGGAAAGTTGATTAAATCTTTTCCTTTGAGAAAGAAAGCAAAGGGTTTTTTAAATAAAATCGTTAACAATATTGACATTAAATAAAAGGTGAGAACGGAAATAGCAGTTCCAGTGAAAATATAAACGGTTTCATTTAGAGCAGGATGAATATCTTCTAATCTTGGTGATATTAAATAATAGATAAAAAAAATAAAAATATCGGTCAATAGCACCGTGATGGAAAAAAGGGATAAAAAAACCCTTTTTTTCGTTTCTAAATCCCCGTTATTTTCTTCTGTCTCCCCAGTCCAATGTTTCCATTCATCTCCCAATTTTCTTGGGCTGATCTCCAAAGTGTGTTTTACAGTTTCTTCCTTCAACACAATTCTCCTTTCAAACGATGTTAATGGTATCTTTTTCTAATTTAAAAAAAGTTATTCAATAAAATCTTATTGGTTGTTTATGTATAAAGATGATATCTTTTAACCATATTACTTATAGACGGACCACAAATTAATGGATAGGAGGGATTATTGTGTCCGTACTTGATTCATTTGACCAATGGAAAAACTTCTTAGCAGAAAGGGTCCATCAAGCAGAGAAGATGGGAATGAATGATGACACCATACAAAATGTGGCTTATCAATTAGGAGATTATTTGTCTCAGCAAGTGGATCCCAAAAATAATGAAGAGCGTTTGCTAAAGGAATTGTGGGAAGCCGGGTCAGAAGACGATCAAAAGACCCTTGCCAAGTTAATGGTAAAAATGGTTGATAATCAATAATGTTTTAATCGCACCCTTCTTGAATTCAAGAAGGGATTTTTTTCATTATTATCATCTGTAGATGTTTTAACTAAATATCCATGACCCGAAGGGACATAAATTGATCTGAAAATGTATTTTCATATCAAAGATTTACACGTATGCTAGTCGAGTTCGTCTGAAGTATTCAATTTCGTTTCAATTCTAAAGAACGAAACATCTGGGTATTAGCCTTCATTCATGGTTCATAAAATCTTAAACGATTTTCATAAAATAAATGAAGGACTTGTCAGACTTATGTAGAATATCTTTGTCGAATGGTGTAAAAGAAGTGAAGGGAGTCTTTCCATTGGAGAAGAAGGAATGGTATTTGGAATATGAAATTCATAAAAACAGACCTGGATTATTAGGAGACATCGCTTCCCTATTGGGAATGTTATCTATCAACATCATCACAATAAACGGAGTTGAGAACAGGAGAAGGGGGCTTTTGCTTCAAACAGATGATGACGAAAAAATTTCTGCCCTTGAGAATATATTAAAAAAGATTGACAACATTACCATTACCAGGTTTCGGACTCCGACAATCCTTGACCGACTCGCCATCCGGCATGGAAGATATATCGAAAGAGATGTGGAGCACAAGAAAACCTTTAAATTTATCCGTGATGAAATTGGGATACTTGTTGATTTTCTGGCCGAAATTTTTAAACATGAAGGTCATCAGGTGGTAGGGGTAAGGGGAATGCCTCGGGTCGGCAAAACCGAATCTGTTGTAGCTGCCAGTGTATCAGCCAACAAAAGATGGACCTTTATCTCATCCACACTTCTCCGTCAGACCGTTAGAAATCAATTAAGCGATGATGAATTGCAATCAAACAATGTATACATGATTGATGGTATTGTATCTACGATCAGATCCAACGAAAGGCATCATGACTTGGTTAGAGAGATAATGAGGATGCCTGCCACAAAGGTAATTGAACATCCCGACATTTTTATCCGAGAAACTGAATATGAACTGTCCGATTTTGATTATATTGTTGAACTAAGAAACGATCCCAATGAAGAAATTACCTATGAGGATGTTCATTCCGGGTTCTCTTCATTCGAGTTAGGATGATAGGCGGTGATGCTATGAACGAACTTGGAGAATTATTAAAAAGAACCAGAATGGAGAAAAACATCTCCCTCGCTGAAGTACAAGAACACACCAAGATTCAAGTTCGCTATCTGGAAGCTATCGAGAATGGACAATGGAATATTTTGCCTGGTAAATTTTATACCAGAGCCTTCATAAAAAAATATGCAGAATTTCTGGGGATGGATTATCATGAGTTAAGGGATCAATATCAACATCTTTTTCCCCAAAATGAGGAAGAAGAACTTCAACCTGTTAAGAGACAAAGAGCTTCTAGTCCTCCCTTTGAAGGGGTAAGCAGATGGATAACGAAAATATTGCTTTATGCATTTGTCATCCTTATTTTTATCGTTATTTATATTGCAGTGGTTCAGACAATGAATCCTAAAGATGAAAAATTGTCGCCAGATCCCGATACTAGTATTATTGAAAATCAAAACCCCGCCAGAATTCCTGATGGACCATCCAACCCTCCGGTGGAAAATAATAGGGAAGAACCTGCTCCACCCCCGCAACCTGCCCTTTCACTGGTGAAGGAGGAAGGAATAAATCGATTTTATGAATTAACCAATGCCAATCAAATTGAAATATCCTTAACAGCCAGCAGGGGGGATTGCTGGTTTGAGTTAAGAGATGCTACGGACGGGAAACTTATTGAAATGATGACATTAAAAATGGGAGAAACAAAAACTTGGACATTGGACAATAATCAAGTCCGCCTGCAATTAGGGTGGCCGCCTTCTGCTGACCTTCTTGTCAATGGTCAAATCATTCCTACTAAGGATGTTCAAAGTTCAGGACTCGAAATTTATATCACACTTAAAAAATAGACAAAAATAGGTTGGGGGAGACATCTCATGTCAAAAGAAAATTCCTTTGATATTGTTTCAAAAGTGGAGTTCCAAGAGGTAAATAACGCAATTCACCAAGCTGTAAAAGAAATTGAAACCAGATTTGATTTTAAAGGGAGTAAAAGTGAAATTTTGCTGAATGGGGAACAAATTACTGTAATTTCAGATGATGAATATAAGCTTCATAGTGTCATTGAAATCTTGCAAAGCAAATTCGTAAAACGGGGCGTATCGTTGAAAAATCTCTCCTATGGGAAGATCGAACCTGCTTCAGGTGGAACCGTGAGACAGTCCATTATTATAAAAAATGGAATCGACCAGGAAATGGGGAAGAAAATTACGAAATTAATTAGAGATAGCAAGTTAAAAGCAAAAGCCCAAATTCAGGGAGACCAGATTCGGGTTTCTGGAAAAAGCAAAGATGATTTGCAAAAAGTGATTCAGCTTTTGCGCGAGGAAAATTATCCCATAGAACTGCAATTTATAAACTTTAGATAAGACACAAAATCGTGAAATCGGCTTTTAAGCCGATTTCTTCTTATAGATTTGGCACTAAACATTCACGACCCTACGGGTCACAAATTGATATGAAAATATATTTTCGTATCAAATATTCACACGTCCGCTGGTCGAGTTCGTGCAAGGAGTGATTCAGATCCGCTTCAAGTCTATAGAACGGAGCTCTAGAAAACATCCGGGTGTTTCGAAGATGAAGTTACTACAAAATCGTGATTCACGATTTTGTAGTTTTGACACTTCTCTTTTCAATATATTATACTTGTTGAAGGGATTTTGCTGGAAAAATTGCGTTGGAGGAAACAGGTCATGGCAGAGAAAGTAGCAATTGTCACCCTCGGGTGCGAAAAGAATTTGGTGGATTCAGATATCATGTCCGAATTAATTGATAAAAGAGGTTTTCAATTAGTGGACGAGGTAAACGAGGCAAACGTGGTTATCGTAAATACATGCGGTTTTATTGATGCAGCAAAGGAAGAATCTATTCATACCATTTTAGATATTGCTGAGCTGAAGGACACTGGACAATTAAGATCCCTAATTGTATCAGGTTGTTTAACTCAAAGATACAAAGAGGAACTAATGAAAGAAATGCCTGAAATCGATGGTATCGTTGGAACAGGAGATTTTGATCAAATCTGTGAAATTATCGATGAATCTTTAGCCGGTTTAAAACCTGTTAGAGTTGGAAATCCGGTTTTTTCTTATGAGAACCGATCTCGCCGTAAAATAGCAGAGGGTACTTATTCCGCTTATATCAAAATTGCCGAAGGGTGCGATAATTCCTGTACCTTTTGTATCATCCCAACCCTTCGCGGAACTTTCAGAAGCCGTTCTATGGAATCAATTATCAGGGAGGCAGAAGAACTGGCTAAACAAGGGGTAAAGGAAGTCAGCCTTATCGCTCAGGATTTAACCTATTACGGAATGGATTTATATCAAAAAATGATGCTGCCTGAATTACTTCGAGTTTTGTCTAAAGTAGAGGGTATTGAATGGATCAGGCTTCATTATTCTTATCCTGGCTATTTTTCTGAAGAGTTGATTAAAACCATTGCAACCAATCCAAAGGTGTGCAAATATATTGATATGCCCCTTCAACATAGTGAAGATAAACTATTAAAGAGGATGAGAAGACCAGGTCGGCAAAGAGATATCCGAGAATTAATACAAAAAATCAGAACAGCCATTCCTGATGTTGCGATTCGAACATCCATCATTGTTGGATTTCCAGGAGAAGATGAGAACGACTTTAACAATTTGCTCCAATTTATAAAGGAGATAAAATTTGACAGATTAGGGGTATTTACTTATTCACAGGAAGAAGGAACACCAGCTGCTCGATTTAAGGATCAAATTGATGAGGAAACAAAAGAGCGCCGTGCCAATATTCTTATGGAAGTTCAAAGGGAAATAACTGCGGAGAGGAATAGCCGCTTTGTAGGGAAAATACTGGATGTCCTTATTGAGAGATATGATGGAAAAAATGATGTTTACGTAGGAAGAGCCCAGTATGATGCCCCTGAAATTGATGGTGAGATATTTGTTACCAATTTTAAAGGTAGCTTAGGGGATATGGCCAAAGTACGTATTACCCATGCCTATGATTATGACTTGGCAGGGGAGGGTATTCAGTGAATCTCGCCAATAAGATTACATTAATCCGCATTTTTTTAGTCCCCGTTGTGATGTTATTTCTTTTAGTTCGCTTTGATTTAGGTAGGATTTCCATTGCCGGAAGCATCACTACTTACAGCGAGGTGATTGCAGCCCTGATTTTCATTTTGGCGGCAAGCACCGATGGTCTAGATGGGTATATTGCGAGAAAGAGAAAGCTGGTTACTAATTTAGGTAAATTTCTCGATCCCCTTGCAGACAAGTTACTTATATCTGCTGCATTAATCTCTTTGGTTGAAATGCAGCGGTTGGATGCATGGATTGCCATCTTGATTATTAGTAGAGAATTTGCCGTCACTGGCTTGCGATTGATTGCTGCTGCAGACGGAAAGGTGATCGCAGCCAGTAACTGGGGAAAACTAAAAACCTGGGTTCAAATTATTACAGTTGTTGATCTCATATTAAACAACTTCCCTTTTTCCATTCTCGGTTTTCCCTTCAACGTGATTATGATTTGGGTGACCGTGTTAATCACTTTGTTCTCAGGTTATGATTATTTTATTAAGAATAAGGAAGTCATAGAAATTGAGTAAAGAAGGGTTTTCTTTGAGAGCAGAAATTATTGCGGTCGGATCAGAATTATTATTAGGACAGATAGTAAACACTAATGCCCAATTTATTTCTCAACAATTGGCTTTGTGCGGTATTGATGTTTTCTTTCACACGGTGGTGGGGGATAATCAGTCCAGGCTTTTACAGGCTATTTCTGTGGCTAAAAATAGAGCGGATATTCTGATATTTACAGGAGGATTAGGACCAACAAAGGATGATATAACCAAAGAAACGGTTAGTTTGTATCTGCAAATCCCCCTTGAGATTGACAAACCTTCTTTGACATCTATTGTAAACTATTTTGAAAAACGCGGAATACCAATGACGGAAAATAATCAAAAGCAGGCGCTCATCTTAAAAAACGCAAAAGTTTTTCCCAATGAGCATGGATTAGCTCCTGGCATGGCTTTAGAAAAGGATGGTACCCATTTTATTCTGCTGCCTGGACCGCCATCCGAGATGAAGCCAATGTTTATCAATTATATTATTCCGCATCTTAACCATCTTTTGGGGGAATCAAACTTAATATGTTCTAAAGTCCTTCGCTTTTTTGGCATTGGAGAATCGGCATTGGAAGAAAAACTACAACATTTGTTGAATAATCAATCCAATCCCACGATTGCTCCTTTAGCTAACGAGGGGGAAGTTACTATACGAATTACAGCAAAAGCCTCAAACGAGATAAAAGCCTTCGAAATGATCAACCGGATAGAAGATGAAATCAGACTGATTGCCGGTGAATTCATTTATGGAGTGAATAACGAAACCCTTCATCAAGTTGCAATTGAACGTTTATCACAAAAGAAGTTAACCCTTTCTCTCGCCGAAAGCTGTACCGGAGGTTTGCTTGGACATCTTGTTACATCAGTACCCGGGGCTTCCTCAGTTTTTTTGGGCGGTATTCAAAGTTATTCAGATCAGTCAAAGGTGTCTATTCTTGGATTATCTCCTTCTGTTCTGAAATTGCATGGAGCAGTAAGTGAAGAATCAGCCAAAGAAATGGCTGAAAATACCCGTTCCATATTTAATAGCGATATTGGTATATCCATAACAGGGATTGCAGGTCCGGCTCCAGTTGAAGGAAAAGAAGTGGGATTGATTTATATTGGTATTGCCAATAATGATACGGATACTCAAGTTTATCGAATCAAGTTGGCAGGAACAAGAAATCAGATTAAACAGAGGGCAGCCAAGTATGCTTTGTTTTATTTATGGAAACAGCTTTAGAAAGGAATAATTTTATGAGTTTACAATTTAAAGAACTTCATTTGAATAGTGCCATATTAAAGGGAATAGAGGAGATGGGTTTTGAAGAACCTTCTCCGATACAGGAAGCATGTATCCCTGAAATCTTAAAAAGTAGGGATGTCATTGGACAAGCCCAGACCGGAACCGGAAAAACCGCTGCATTTGGGATTCCGCTGCTTCAAATGATATCCAAAGAGTCTTATATTCAAGGAATTATACTAACCCCAACCCGTGAGTTGGCTATTCAGGTATCTGGAGAAATTCGTCGGATTGGTCGTTACAAAAAGGTGAAAATTCTTCCCATCTATGGAGGCCAGTCCTTTGAGCAGCAAGTTCGTGTATTACGACAGGGGGTTCATATTGTAATTGGGACACCCGGCAGAATCTTGGATCATCTCAATCGCAGAACCCTTGATTTATCCAGAGTAAAACATTTGATTCTGGATGAAGCGGATGAAATGTTGGATATGGGATTTATTGAAGATATTGAGAGGATCATCCACCATATCAATGAGAATCGGCAAACCTTGTTGTTTTCGGCAACCATGCCGGCTGAGATTCTTCGCTTAACCCGCAAATATATGAAAAATCCTGTACATGTGAAAATGAATAAAGGAGAAGTGACTGTCCCTACCATCGCACAGGAATATTACAAAGTACTTGAAAGCAATAAATTGGATGGTCTTTGCCGTATTTTGGACATAGAGGAAGTGCATCAGGGAATTATTTTTTGCAGAACAAAAAAAGGGGTGGATGAATTAACAGAATCATTGCAAACGAGAGGGTATCTAGCTGAAGGGCTTCACGGCGATTTGAGTCAAAACCAGAGGGACCGAGTGATGAAAGGTTTCAGAGAAGGAAAAATGGAGCTGTTAATTGCTACTGACGTGGCCGCTAGGGGAATTGACGTGGAAAATGTGACTCATGTCATTAATTATGATATCCCCCAGGATCCTGAAAGCTACGTTCACCGTATTGGCAGAACCGGTCGCGCAGGACGAAAGGGTAAAGCCATTACTTTTGTAACTCCAAGAGAGATGAAGCATTTAAAAGCCATTATCCAGCAAACGAAAGCGCCCATTGAAGCGAAGATGCTTCCCACGATGAAAGAAGTTTCAGAACATCAGATTCCTGTCTGGAAAGAACAATTGGATAAAGTTCTTGCAAATAAAGATGAAGAGGCGCTGACTATATTTTATGATTGGATTCATCAGCTTGAGTCGCAATATTCTTTGAGAGACTTGGCTGCTGCTGCCCTGAGGCTTGCCTTTTATTCTGATCAGGTAGAGGGTGATGAAGGCCAATATGATTTTGGAGAGACAGGTGCAAAGGATGGAATGGTCAGATTCTATCTGAACATTGGACGAAATGAAAATATAAGACCCAAAGAATTTATCCATTTTTTGGAGAGTGAGACGGGGATATCCGGAAATTCCATTGGCAGAATTGATATTTTTGACCGATTCACCTTCGTAGAAATCGAAGAAGAATTTGCTCCTTTTGTTTATGAATCATTAAAGCAATCTCGCTTCAACGACAATAAAAAAATATTTATCCAACCTGCTAAACCAAAGGAAAAGAAATAAATGTCGAAAATATGTTCGAAAAAACTCTTGGCAATCTCTCCTAAACAAGGTATGATTATGAATAGACAGATTACGCCGCTTGTCTCCCAAATATATGGATGGAACTAATGAATTTACTGTGAACAGCCTTCGAGTTCGTGCAATGCAGTGTAGCTAGAGAACGGGAATTAGCCCTCAAACTGAATCCATCATCGAAATACCCGGGTTTTTTGAGGGTTCCGTTATTTAGACTCGGAGTGGACTTTATTATTTCATGTTCGAACTCGACTCGCCGACGTGTAATTTCTTTGATATGAAAATACGTTTTCATATCAATTTGTGACCCGAAATGTCATGAGCTTTTGGTTCCAAATGTACGATTATAAATAGACAGACGGGAGAACTTAGTGGCGACTGGCCATCGGATAAAAATTTTTGATAAAGGGGAGAGTTGTGTGTCAGATCGTAAAGCTGCTTTAGAGATGGCTCTTCGCCAGATCGAAAAGCAATTTGGTAAAGGTTCAATTATGCGATTGGGTGAAGCAAGTGCAACAACCCAAGTTTCCACTGTCTCCAGCGGAGCGTTGGCTTTGGATATTGCATTAGGAATTGGAGGATATCCCCGGGGAAGAATTATTGAAGTTTATGGACCAGAATCTTCGGGGAAAACGACTGTTGCTTTGCATGCGATTGCTGAAGTTCAAAAGGCTGGAGGACAAGCTGCCTTTATTGATGCCGAACATGCATTGGACCCTATTTATGCCCAGAAACTTGGTGTCAATATAGATGAGCTGCTTCTTTCTCAACCCGATACAGGCGAACAAGCATTGGAAATTGCCGAAGCACTGGTTAGAAGTGGTGCCATTGATATTGTGGTAATTGATTCAGTAGCTGCTTTGGTTCCAAAAGCGGAAATTGAAGGAGAAATGGGAGATTCCCATGTCGGATTGCAGGCCAGATTAATGTCCCAAGCGTTAAGGAAACTTTCCGGTGCAATCAATAAGTCTAAAACCATTGCTATCTTTATTAATCAGATTCGGGAAAAGGTCGGAGTGATGTTTGGAAACCCCGAAACCACCCCTGGAGGAAGAGCATTAAAGTTTTACAGCAGCATTCGTTTGGAAGTAAGAAGGGCGGAAACTATTAAACAAGGAAATGATATGGTAGGAAATCGCACCAAAATAAAAGTGGTTAAAAATAAGGTAGCACCTCCCTTTAAACAGGCTGATGTTGATATTATGTATGGCGAAGGAATCTCCAGAGAAGGAAGCATTCTAGATATTGGAACGGAAATAGATATCATCACCAAAAGTGGTGCCTGGTATTCCTTTCAAGATGAAAGATTGGGGCAAGGTAGAGAGAATGCCAAGCAGTATTTGAAGGAACATCCTGAACTTACGCTGGCTATCGAAAGCAAAATTCGGGAGTATTATAACTTAAATCCAAATGCTTTCAAGCATTTTGCCAATGATGACCAACCCGACGAAGAATCGGTATAGTAGTCTGCTACATAATGTGTGAATGGGTGATTTCCTTCACACATTATTTTTTATGAAGGTGATAAATATGAAGGAACTTCTGATTACATCCGTCATTCAGGATAAGAATAACAACCATCGCTATCATCTCTATGCCAACGAAGAGTACATGGGCTCAGTACATGAGGATATTGTGATTAAATACCGTTTAATAAAAGGGAAATCCATATCTGATCAAGATTTAAAAACAATGATGGTTGATGATGAAAGGCATCAAGTATATCTTGCAGCTTTAAAGTATCTGGGATATCGTCCAAGGACAGAGAAAGAAGTGATGATGTATCTGATAAGAAAAGGATACGATGAGAAGAACTGCCGAGCAGTGATGGCCCGCCTCATCGGTGAAGGGTACATAAACGATGAAAAATATGCAGAGCAGTGGATAAAAGAGAGAATGATGAAAAAAAAAGGTTCTCTTTTGTTAAAAAAAGAACTTTTAAATAAAGGGATCCAATCGGAAATTGTTGAACAGGCCGTTTCTTGTATTAATAAAGATAAGGAATATGAACAGGCATTAAGCTTAGCAGAGAAAAAAATCACGTATTTTTCCAATCAATTAACTTCCATGCAGAAGAAAAAAAAATTGGGTGATTTTTTGTTAAGACGAGGATTCTCTTATGAGATGGTACAGTCTGTCATTGACCGGTTATTGTAACAAATCCGCACCTAGCAGATTTCCTTGACAAAACAGAACAAACAATAATACAATTGTCGTGTATATTTTATACAAGTTTAGGTGTTTATTTATTTTTTCGCTAAAGAGCTCCAATGAATATGTAATGGATAAACAAATGAAATGTTTGGATGAAACGGGGATTTAAAAGAAGACTTGGCAAGACAGGAGGTGAATAGCCCATGCTGTTAGGATCTGCGGCTGGAATCTCCATTTTGCTGGTCTCTGTATTAGTTGGTGCTGGAATAGGCTATCTGGTTCGTAAATCTATCGCAGAAGCAAAAATTTCAAGTGCCGAACAGGAAGCACAAAGAATTATTGAAAATGCGAAAAAGGACGCAGAGGCGGTTAAAAAGGAAACCGTACTTGAAGCAAAGGATGAAATTCATAAATTTAGGATAGAAGCCGAAAAGGACATTAAAGAGCGTAGAAATGAAGTCCAACGTTTGGAACGTCGTTTGCTGCAAAAAGAGGAAACTTTGGACCGCAAGCTGGAGTCCCTAGAAAAGAAGGACGAACTTCTTTCCCAGCGGGAAAAGGAAATCGAAGAGACTCGAAGCAAAGTGGATGATCTCTATGTAAAACAGCGTCAGGAATTAGAACGTATTTCCGGATTAACAATTGAAGAAGCGAAATCCATTATTTTGGCTGAAGTAGAAAATGAGATGAAGCATGATATCGCCATGATGATAAAAGAAATGGAACAACAAGCAAAGGACGAAGCGGACAAGCGTGCAAAGGAAATTATTACTTTAGCCATCCAACGATGTGCTGCTGATCATGTGGCGGAAACCACTGTATCTGTTGTCACTCTGCCAAATGATGAAATGAAAGGCCGAATTATCGGTAGAGAGGGTAGAAATATTAGAGCTCTGGAAACCCTGACAGGGATCGATCTTATTATAGATGATACACCTGAAGCGGTCATTTTATCTGGATTTGATCCGGTTAGAAGAGAAATTGCAAAAACAGCTCTTGATAAATTGGTGGCAGATGGCAGAATCCACCCTGCAAGAATAGAGGAAATGGTGGAAAAGGCTAGAAAAGAAGTAGATGAAAGAATTCGTGAATACGGGGAACAAGCCACCTTTGAGACAGGTGTATATGGATTGCATCCTGACCTTATTAAAATTTTGGGACGTTTGAAATTTAGAACCAGTTATGGTCAAAATGTATTGAAACATTCCATGGAAGTTGCCTATTTAGCTGGATTGATGGCTGCTGAATTAGGCGAAGATATCACTCTGGCCAAACGGGCGGGATTGTTGCATGATATTGGAAAAGCCATTGACCATGAAGTGGAAGGTTCACATGTAGAAATTGGAATTGAATTGGCGAAAAAATATAAAGAACACCCTGTGGTTATTAACAGTATTGCTTCCCACCATGGAGATGTGGAACCTAATTCCCTGATTTCTATGCTTGTCGGGGCAGCAGATGCGCTATCGGCTGCAAGACCTGGAGCAAGGCGAGAGACCCTTGAAACGTATATCAAACGTTTGGAAAAGTTGGAGGCCATTTGTGAGTCCTTTGACGGTGTAGAGAAATCATATGCGATTCAAGCAGGTCGAGAAGTGAGGATTATGGTTAAGCCAGATCAAGTGGATGATCTGGAAGCTCATCGCTTGGCAAGGGAAATTACAAAACAAATTGAAGAAGAACTAGATTATCCTGGGCATATTAAGGTAACCGTCGTTCGTGAAACAAGAGCAGTAGAATATGCCAAATGAAGAAGAATAAAGTGGTCGATGGACCACTTTATTTTTTGTCTTAGCTCCCCATTTTTTGCTACAATGTAAACAACAGTCAGTTCTATCCATATAGATGTAAGAAGTGTAACTGTGCGAAATCGATGAAATCATCGATTTCAGTATTCGTTCCACTTCTATATGTGAAAGGTTGTGAATGGTTTGAGACTATTATTTATTGGCGATATTGTGGGTTCCCTTGGAAGGGGAACCCTGCAAAGATTGCTGCCTGAACTTAAGAGAAAATATCAACCTACCTTCACGGTTGTAAATGGAGAAAACGCTGCCGGCGGAAGAGGGATCAACTTAAAAATTGCGCGTAAGTTTTTTGAATGGGGTGTTCAAGGAATTACCTTAGGGAATCACACCTGGGATAATAAGGAAATTTTTGATTTTATCGACGAGGAGAAAAAAATGGTAAGGCCTGCTAATTTTCCAAAAGGGACTCCGGGGTTAGGCTATACTTTTCTCAAGTCAAATAATAAAGAATTAGCTGTGATTAATTTGCAGGGAAGAACGTTCCTTCCTTCCATTGATTGTCCCTTCCGTAAGGCGGATGAAATCCTTCAAATCATTGGCAATCGTACAAAATATATTTTGGTTGATTTCCATGGAGAAGCAACTTCGGAAAAGTTGGCTATGGGTTGGTATTTGGATGGAAGAGTTTCAGCCGTTGTAGGAACCCATACCCATGTCCAGACATCTGACGCTAGAATACTGCCAAAGGGAACGGCATATATTACTGATGTGGGAATGGTGGGATCATACGATGGAATTTTAGGTATGGAAAAAGAAGCAGTGATTAAAAAATTTATTACCCAACTGCCGGTTCGCTTTGATGTCGTAGAAAAAGGAAGTTCACAATTAAATGCTGTAGTCATTCAACTTTCTCCGGAAACAGGACAAGCTACTCAGATTGAAAAAATACATATTGTGGAAGAAGTTCCGTCCCTATAAGGAGATGAGGTCCGAATTTTAAGAATTTTTATAAGCTATTTGCAGGAATTTTTTCTATGATCTCGAATATAAATATAGAGGGTTTAAACCATCTTAAGGAGGTACAAAGGATAATGGAAGTATTAAAAGTTTCAGCAAAGTCTAATCCTAACTCTGTTGCAGGTGCCCTTGCCGGTGTGCTCCGTGAACGCGGTGCAGCTGAAATTCAAGCGATAGGTGCAGGGGCACTTAATCAAGCAGTGAAAGCAGTAGCGATTGCAAGAGGGTTTGTTGCGCCGAGCGGTGTTGACCTTATCTGTATTCCAGCTTTCACAGACATTATGATCGATGGGGAAGAACGGACAGCCATCAAATTAATCGTAGAACCAAGATAAATTTTTTTGCACCTGTTTATTCCATTTTTGGGTAAACAGGTTTTTGTTGTTTAGGAGGATAGTAACATGAAAGTGATTGATTTTCACTGTGATTTCTTATTAAGAGCATGGGAGAACGCTGAGGTTACCTTTAGTTTGGAGAATGAAAACGTTCAAATAAACGCCATGAGGTTGGACAAGTCCAGTATTGCCCTTCAGACCTTTGCTATATTTGTTCCTCCACTAACCCATCCAAGCGCAAAATTTTCTGTTGCATTAGATATGGTAGACATATTTTACAGACAAGTAATATCACAACCAAGATGGAAAATCATATTAAATCAAGAGGATCTGGAAGAACTGATGAACCTGAATCAACATGGCGCACTTCTTTCGTTGGAGGGTGCAGAGGCAATACAGGGAAATTTAGTTCACTTAAGAACCCTTTATCGCTTAGGGGTAAGAGCAGTTGGATTAACTTGGAATTATCAGAATGAAGCTGCATCAGGTGCATTGGAGTCATCAGGCGGAGGACTTTCTCAATTTGGTAAAGAGCTAGTTCAAGAAATGAACCGCCTTCATATGATTGTTGATGTTTCTCATCTAAATGAACGGGGTTTTTGGGAGGTAGTTGAGCTTTCAAAAGAACCAGTAATCGCAAGTCATTCCAACTGCTGGACCATCCATCCCCATCTGAGAAACTTAAAGGACGAGCAGTTGAAAGCATTATTTGAGCTAAATGGAGTAATAGGAATGGTGTTTTATCCTCCTTTTGTTTCCAATAAAGAAGTAGTGAAAATCATAGATATCATTCGTCATATTGAACATGCCTGTGAACTGGGAGGGGAGAATCATATTGGGTTCGGTTCCGATTTTGATGGAGTAGATTCCTTTGTGACAGGATTAGAACACCCAGGCCATTTCTATCACTTAATCAACGAATTATTAAAGCATTATAGCGAATCTCAGGTTAAAAAATTTTCCTATTTGAATTGGTATCATTTGTTACAAAGGGTATTACCAAAAAAAAATTGAAAGTTACAGAATAAGAATAGTAGAAATGCTTGAAATTTTACAGTTAAAGGTCTACAATTGTTTACGTTTAGAAAGTGAGTTTTTATATAAAAGTCGGTGGAGATGTTTTCAAACGATTTCTAAAGGGGTGGAATTATGATTAATCAACTTTCATGGAAAGTTGGCGGTCAACAGGGCGAGGGGATAGATAGTACAGGAGAAATCTTCGCCATTGCGTTGAACCGTCTCGGGTATTATCTGTATGGATATCGTCACTTTTCGTCGCGCATTAAAGGAGGACATACCAATAACAAAATTCGTGTAAGCACCAAGCCGTTGCAATCTGTGTCTGATCATCTTGACATTTTAGTTGCTTTTGACCAAGAAACCATTGATATAAATGCAAAAGAGCTTCGTTCTGGCGGAGTGATTATCGCAGACTCTAAGTTTGAGCCTACGATTCCATCTAATATGGATGTTAGGCTCTTTGCTGTACCCATTACACAAATCGCTGAAGAGTTAGGCACTTCACTCATGAAAAACATGGTAGCCGTAGGGGTTTCTGGTGCCTTATTGGGATTACCCGTTGAGTCTTTTAAAGAAGTTGTTGAAGAGTTGTTTCAACGAAAAGGGCAAAAAGTGGTTGATAAAAATATGGAAGCCATTGCTCGGGGAGCCCAATATATTCATACAGAAGTTGGCGGTTCGCTTCCTGAATTTCAATTGGAGAAGGCGGATGGCAAGAAGCGTCTGTTTATGATCGGTAACGATGCGATCGCACTGGGAGCTGTTGCAGCCGGGTGCCGATTTATGCCTGCCTACCCTATTACGCCGGCATCAGAAATTATGGAATACCTGATTAAAAAATTACCTCAATTTGGAGGAACGGTCATCCAAACAGAAGATGAAATCGCTGCTGCAACTATGGCTATTGGAGCCAATTATGGTGGTGTAAGAGCAATGACTGCTTCTGCAGGGCCTGGATTAGCCCTGATGATGGAAGCAATTGGATTGTCTGGTATGACAGAAACTCCATTGGTAATCGTAAATACTCAGCGTGGTGGTCCAAGTACTGGACTTCCGACGAAACAGGAACAAAGTGATTTAAATGCCATGATTTATGGAACGCATGGTGAGATTCCAAAGGTAGTAATTGCTCCAAGTACCGTAGAGGAGTGTTTTTATGATACCATTGAAGCATTTAATATTGCCGAAGAATTCCAATGTCCTGTCATCATTCTTTCTGATCTGGTTCTTTCCCTCGGAAAACAAACAGTTGAACCATTAGATTATGAACGCATTGAAATTCGCAGGGGAAAATTAATTTTGGATAAAGAAGTACAAGCCAATGAAGGTTCCATGTTTAAGCGCTACGAATTAACTGAAGATGGAATTTCCCCAAGGGTGATTCCCGGTACGAAAAATGGAATTCACCATGTTACAGGTGTAGAGCATGGTGAAACCGGTTCTCCGTCGGAAAGCCCGGTTAATCGTAAGGCAATGATGGAAAAACGATTGAAAAAATTAAATATGTTAAACTTTAAGGAACCTATTTATGCCAATGCTCCATATGATGATGCTGATATCCTTATCGTAGGTTTTGGTTCTACCCGTGGAACGATTAACGAAGCAAAGGCCCGGTTGGAACAGGATGGTTATAAGGTTAATCATGCCCAAGTCCGGCTGATTGCACCTTTTCCTGCACAGGAAATCAAGGAGTTAATGAGTAAGGCCAAAAAAGTGGTTGTGGTTGAAAATAATGCAACAGGTCAACTTTCCAATCAAATCAAGCTTCATGTCGGAATGGTAGAAAAGATTGAAAATATCTTAAAGTATGATGGAAATCCGTTCCTGCCTTCTGAAATTTATAATCGGTGTAAGGGGCTGATATAATATGGCTACTTTTAAAGATTTTAGAAATCATATTAAACCCAATTGGTGTCCAGGCTGTGGTGATTTTTCTGTTCAGGCTGCCATTCAAAGAGCGGCTGCAAACGTTGGCCTAGAGCCGGAAAATTTTGCATTGATTTCAGGAATTGGTTGCTCCGGACGTATTTCCGGATACGTAAATGCCTACGGATTTCACGGTATTCATGGACGAGCCCTTCCTATTGCCCAGGGCGTAAAAATGGCAAATCGCGATTTGACCGTGGTAGCTGCTGGTGGTGACGGCGACGGCTTTGCCATTGGTTTAAGCCATACGATCCATGCCATTCGCAGAAATATTGATATTACCTATATTGTGATGGACAATCAAATATACGGATTAACGAAGGGACAAACCTCTCCAAGGAGTCAGGTGGGATTTGTCACCAAAAGTACGCCAAAGGGTTCCATTGAATCCCCCCTTGCGCCAATCGAAATGGCTTTAACGGCAGGTGCAGGTTTTGTTGCCCAAAGCTTTTCCAGCGATCTAAAAGAGCTTACTGAATTGATTGAATTGGGAATGAGGCATAAAGGATTTTCCTTTATCAATGTATTTAGTCCATGTGTGACTTTCAATAAAATCAACACATACGATTGGTTTAAGGAAAATCTTGTTTCCATTAACTCCATTGAGGGTTATAATCCATCAGACAGAATCCAGGCCATGAAAACCGTAATGGAACATAATGGACTGATTACTGGCTTGATTTATCAAGACAAAGAAAAGCCTTCCTATCAAAATCGAGTGGTTGGTTATGCTGAAGAACCCTTGGCTTATAAGGATCTGAAAATAACTGAAGAACAATTCTCTTCATTAATAAAAGAATTTATGTGATATTCCATATAAAGGCCATCGAATGATGGTCTTTTTTTTACTACAAATTACATAAACTTAAAGAGGAGATTGTTATCGGGGTGATTTCAAGTGGCTAAGCGGGTCGTTTCTATAAAAGATCTTCAACAAAAGATTAATCAACTGGAAGAAACATTAGATAATCTGCGTGTCGGTCGACGGGTATTAATGAACCTGTTGGAGATTACCCAAGAAGAAAGCAACCAAATGATTGCTGAATTACAAAGGGAAAATCTTCGTTTAAAAAAACAAAACCACAAATATGCTAAAGAACTATTTTTCTTGAAAGTAAAGGGATTCAAATAAATTTGATATGAAAATACAGTTTCATATCAATATGAGATCCTTCGGATCATGCATGTTTAGTTCCTGATCTATATGTATTCGGTTTGAAAAAATGTTAC
This sequence comes from Microaerobacter geothermalis, assembly GCF_021608135.1. Taxonomy (NCBI): domain Bacteria; kingdom Bacillati; phylum Bacillota; class Bacilli; order Caryophanales; family Bacillaceae; genus Microaerobacter; species Microaerobacter geothermalis. The sequence goes on along the minus strand of NZ_JAKIHL010000004.1, from coordinate 69,160 downwards.
TATAGTACTGGTAAACAATATTTGTCTTAGGAGATGAGATTTCATGCACAACAAAATTCCAGTAGGTATTTCCAATCGGCACGTTCACTTGTCTAAAGAGCATTTATCATTGCTGTTTGGACCTAATTATGAACTGACAATAAAAAAACCTCTATCGCAACCGGGTCAATATGCAGCAGAAGAAACCGTTACTTTAATTGGACCAAAAGGGACAATTACAAACGTTCGCATATTAGGCCCTGTAAGAGGAACGACTCAAGTTGAAATTTCCAGAACCGATAGCTTCGTGTTGGGAGTAAATCCACCTGTTAGAGATTCCGGAAATGTCAAGGACTCGGCATCGATCATCATCAGGGGTCCTGAGGGTCAGGTCGAAATTGAAGAAGGGGTCATTTTGGCCGCGAGGCATATTCATTTTCATACCAGCGACGGTGAAAAATTCGGAGTAATAGATAAGGACAGGGTTAGAATAAAAGTGGAAGGTGAAAGAGGAGTTATTTTTGAAAATGTTCTTTGCCGTGTCCATGATACCTATGCCCTTGAAATGCATGTGGATACAGATGAAGCCAATGCTTCTGGATTAAAAAATGGCGATTTTGTGGAGATTATTAGTTAAAAAATTTGGAGGTACGAATGAAATTAACAGTATTGGGGTATCAATCCCCCATTCCTGGACCTGGAGGAGCTACTCCAGGTTATTTGATTGAAACAGGAAGGGGGGCCTTATTACTTGATTGCGGAAGCGGCGTGATTTCTCAGCTAATGAAGGTTTTTGACCCTGAATTGCTGGATGGGGTGATTTTATCCCACCTTCATTTTGATCATATCACAGATATTCATATCTTGAAATATGTGATGATGATGGCAGCCACTCAGGGAAAAAGGAAAAAACCATTACCTATTTATGCGCCAAATTATCCGACAGATATTTTTAAACAATTGTTTTATCGCTATTTTAGCTTGCATCCAATTGATCAGAATTCAACATTGCGTCTCATTGGTTTGGATATTTCATTCCTTCAGACGGATCATCCTATTCCTTGCCTTGCGGTGAAATTAACGGATCATAGGAAAACTATCCTGTACGGAGCAGATACAGGACCTGGTACACCTTGGTTTCCATTTGCCAACCATCCTGATCTGTTCATAGTGGAATCAACCTACTTGAACAAAAATAAACCGCCAGTTCTGAAGGGGCATTTAACTGCCGAGGAAGCGGCTAAAACAGGTTCTCGAATGGGAACCAAAAAGCTATTACTCACCCATTTATTCCATCAATATACTTATGATGAAGTGATGAAAGAAGCTTCCCCCTATTTCGACGGGGAGATCTACATCGCAGAAATCGGGTTGACAATCAATCTATAACGAAACTAAACATCCCTTTGATACCTTCATAATGCTCAGAGGCATATTGTCTGTGTTGAGATTTTACTTCCCATGGTCCGGGTCTGTTAGCAGGTTTGTAAAATTCTGTTGCAAACTCCGCCCTGGCAAAATCTCTTTTGTTTCGAAAGATATCATTATGATTGGGCAAGGATATTTCTCCTTTTTGAGTAGGTTCATCTTTCGTATGACTTCCTATGAAATAACAATACCCCTGCACCAATAAAGGGGAAAATACTTGATATAAAAAGCAGCCAATACAGTAAGGAATAAGAAACAGGGGATTTTATCCATTGAAAAAGCCCAGTAAGAAAAAGGAGAATTATCATCAATGAGCTTCCCAGTATAATAGATAAGAGAGAAAAATTAGACACTTTCCATCGGTACAAAATAATAGCGATAGCAAGTAATAAGAAAGTGACAAAACCTAATAGGGTCAGATGGAGGTAGCCAATAATAATCTGTCGCACCTCATATACACTCTTTGCCAACGAAGGGCTAATTGTCATCAACTCCATAAACCCTTTCACTGCAAGGGAGAGTAATCCCAAGGAAAAAGTTAATTGTATAACCCAGGAGGCGGTTATAGACAAAAGCGGTTTCGTTACGTTTAACAAAAACATGGTGATCCCCACAAAATATAAAATTCCTCCGAATTGAGCGATCAGAATTAGACTTGGAGATAAGTCAAGCCACATAATGGATAAAAAGTAAGTGGGAATAACCGCCAGCGTAGAAAGCCAAAACTGAACATTCATCCATTTTTTTGAATAAGAAATTCCCAGTTTCTCCAACAAGGCATATATAGCTCCCATGATTCCCAGAGTAAACCAGCCATTATATTGAAAATGAAGGTAGAAATAAAGGGCAGCATCAAAGAAATTCATGATTCCTGTATAACCGCTCATGGAGTAAGCCAATCCCCAAGGTCCAATTGATGATATGATATTAAATATAAATGCCATCAAGAAAAACGGATGGGCTTTAGTAGAACCTTTTTTCCTCTCCTTTAAAAAAAGGTAAAACACGTAATAGGAAATAAATATATGTAATGTGGCAAAAAGAATGGACCAAAATGCGTATCCCTCAAGTGCAAATGAAATCAGCATCCCGATATTTGCGATATGAAGAAGAGTAAATAATATCGGATGTCCTTTATTTTCTCCGACGTGTGAAAAAGTAAAGACAAGTCCAATTAATGCAATGTAAACCCAACCTAAAAAAGCCACATGGGAATGGGATTGTAATAGAAAATTAAAATCTAAATCAGGAAATAATGCGATAACAAATTTTCCCCTTAATATCACGCCAATGAGCATAATTAAAAAAAGATAAAGAAGTGCTGATTTGTATAGCCTTTCACCCATATATTTTCCCTCATTTCTGTGGTTTCCTAATCATTTGGTTTCCTAATCTTTAATTTTCTTTATTTTAGCATATATTCACAGTAAACTTAGTGATTTTAGTCACATAATGAATATGATATGGTAAATGTGATATTTATCACGACACGAAATAAAAAAACAGATTAAAATATAAGCTAGAAAAGAGATGGAGTAGAGGAGGCCGCATCGGTGAAAGGTTATACGAAGTACTTTATCATTGGAAGCATTTCGTATTTAGTAGTTGGGACATTTATGGGGGTGCTTTTCCTTTTTTGGCCCGAAATGATTAAATTTAGGGTAATACATGTACACTTAAATCTGCTCGGCTTCATGGCAATGATGATTTATGGAGTATTATATCATGTGCTTCCCCGTTTTATTGGACATCCTTTATATAAAGAAAAACTGGCCTGGATCCATGTCTATCTTGCCAATATCGGATTAATCGGAATGATTGCCACCCTTTTTGTTGCCTACAGTGGAAATAAGCTATTTTATCCCATTGCAGGGGTATTTGGTATCATTCAGTGGATCGGTATTCTAATCTTTGCTTTTAACATATTTATGACTTTTCGATTAGCTGGCAAGTCCCAAATCAGAATGTTTCATTAAAAAAATAAAATTTCAATGGAGGGATTTATTATGAACATTACCAAAGAAACGGTGATTAACGACATTATTGAAGCTAATTCTAACGCTATGGCATTGTTAAACCAATTTAATATTGATACTTGCTGTGGAACTTTCAATACATTGGAACAGGGAGCAAAGCAGGCAAACGCTGATGTGGAAGAAGTAATCAAGAAACTAAAGGAAATTTTTTAAGGGAGAACAGTTGCTTATCGAATATATCATTTCCTTCAAAAATGACGACATCCATTGAAAATTTTCATTGAAAATGTTTTAATGAAAATTAGTGTATGATATATAACAACGGAACTAAGGATTTGCTAAGGACAGCCTTTCCGTTCTTTAAACTCCAATCAGACTGTTAATTCTTCGTAGAACTCGACTTGAGGACGTGCAAATCTTTTAGTTCCTCTCATTAAGAATATTGAATTGTTATTTTGAAGGAAGTGATTCAGATGACGAAAACAAAGGATTTTGATAAATATTTTATCGGACCTAATTTAAAGGAAGCAAAAAAACGAGGGAAAGAAGAAACACAAATCCTACATTTTGATCCAATTCCGGAAGATATGCAACGAATTGGAGAAGGGAAAACTTACCTTCTTCGAACATATGGCTGTCAAATGAATGAACATGATAGTGAAACGATTGCCGGAATGTTGGAACAAATGGGGTATACCCCTACTGAAGATGAACATCTTGCTGATGTGATACTTTTTAATACCTGTGCCGTCCGTGAAAACGCTGAAGATAAAGTCTTTGGCGAGTTGGGACGGCTAAAACCATTGAAGCTAGAAAAACCTGAATTGATCCTTGGAATCTGCGGGTGCATGTCTCAGGAAGAAGCGGTTGTTAATCGCATTTTAACCAAGTATCAGCATGTTGACTTAATTATGGGTACCCACAATATTCATCGTTTTCCTCATCTACTTAGAAACGCTTTATTCTCTAAAGAGATGGTCGTTGAAGTCTGGTCTAAAGAAGGAGATATCGTAGAAAATCTGCCCAAAGTCCGTCAAGATGGATTAAAGGCATGGGTGAACATCATGTATGGTTGCGATAAATTTTGCACTTATTGTATTGTTCCCTATACTAGGGGGAAAGAGAGAAGCCGACATCCCCGAGATATCATTCAGGAAGTGCGCAACCTTGCCAGTAAGGGATATAGGGAAGTTACTCTCTTGGGTCAAAATGTAAATGCTTATGGAAAAGATTTGAAAGATGTAAATTACGGTTTTGGCGATCTCTTGGATGACATTCGAAAGATTGATATTCCAAGGGTTCGTTTTACCACCAGTCACCCTAGGGATTTTGATGATCACTTAATCGAAGTGCTGGCTAAAGGCGGTAATCTTGTGGAGCATATTCATCTCCCCGTTCAATCCGGAAGCACTGTTGTTTTAAAGAAAATGGCCCGAAAATATACAAGAGAAGAATATTTGGAATTGGTTAATAAAATAAAATCAGCCATCCCTAATGTGGTATTGACCACCGATATCATCGTAGGGTTCCCAGGTGAAACCGAAGATGACTTCCAGGATACTTTGTCCCTGGTTCGTGAAGTAGAGTATGATGCAGCCTATACATTTATATACTCTCCCAGACATGGAACGCCTGCCTATGAGATGAAAGATGATATTCCCGAAGAAATAAAAAAAGATCGGCTTCAACGTTTGATGGATTTACAGAATTCCATCAGCCGCAAAAAAAATGATGCCCTGAAAAATCAAGTGGTTGAGGTACTAGTTGAAGGAGTCAGCAAAAATAATCCAGAAATGCTATCCGGAAGAACCCGTACAAATAAATTGGTCAATTTTAAAGGGAATGAAAAAGATATCGGGAAATTAGTACAAGTTAAAATTACTGAGCCAAAAACTTGGACTCTTAAGGGAGAAGCAATAACAAGGGTGGAGGTTTAATAGAAACATGGAAGTAGTAAATCGAGAACAGATTTTAAAGAAGGCTGAAGAATTGGCTGATCTGATTTCCAATTCTCCTGAAGTGGACATTTTTAAAAAAGCGGAGGCCAAAATTAAAATTAATGAACGGGTACAAACCCTTATAAGCCAAATTCGGAAAAAACAAAAGCAGCTTGTATCTTATGAACATCTGAAAAAAGACGATTTGGCTAAAAAGGTGGAAGAAGAGATTGAGAGGCTTCAGGATGAACTGGATTCAATCCCCATCGTTCAAGAATTTAAGCAAACTCAGGTAGATATTAATGATTTGTTGCAATTGATTACCAATGTCATTGCAAATACAGTTTCCGAAAAAATTATTGTTTCCACCGGCGGAAATCCGATTACCGGAGAAACAGGAGGGCCAAAGGCCCATGTAGATACTGCATGCCGTTGCGAATAAGCCTGTGATTTTTTTCTGGTTCCAATTTTTTAAAAAAATAGGCACTCTAGGCCAATGTCCTGCATACAATTGATACTGAACGATTGTATGGAGGAGGTTAAGTGATGGCTATTCTCGATAAAGATTTGCTGTTCCGGGAAATTATCACAAAAGCTGTTTGCGGTAAGGGTAGAAAGTATTCAGTTGCCAACCATACCATTACACCTACCCATAGCCCTTCCAGTATTCTCGGCTGCTGGATCATCAACCACTCCTTCGACGCAGAAAAAGCAGGGGACGTGATTGAAGTTGTAGGTACCTACGATATTAATGTCTGGTATTCCTATAACAACAACACGAAAACGGATGTAGCGAAAGAAATGGTATCCTATGTTGAGAGGGTTCCACTTTCATACCTTGATGGTAATCTTGTGAAAGACCAAGTGGAAGTAAATGCATCTGCTACTCAAGCTCCGAACTGTGTTGAAGCGAGCATAAGTTCAAATGGCTCAGCCCTGGTAAAGGTAGAAAGGGAATTTTTAGTGGAGGTTATAGGAGAAACAAAAGTATGTGTTGTTGTAAGTCCCCATGGATGCTCAGATGATGACAAAGAATTTGATTTAAGTAACGATGATTTTGAAACGGGAGATTATACGGAACTGGATCCAGATGTCATTATTGATGACTTAGATTAACGGGAAGGAAATTGGAGGGGGAAATCCCTCCTTTTTTCTCACCTTCATTTGTCCAGACGCATATCTTGATATGAGCCAGATGAGGAAAGGAAGAAAACTCATGTCAGGATATCTTCTTCATCAACAGCAAAAGGGAATTGACCTGTTGATAGACATTTTACAAATGAATCACGGAACATCCCTTACATCTTTAGATGCTGGTCAATATTCTTTGATTGTTCAATGGGGGGCAGAGGAATTTAAACATGGAGATATTTCTGTCCCTGTTCTAAATACCGCTCAAGGCATTCAATACGCTACACATGAAAAGAAATTATCTTTTTTGCAGCTTAACGGAATCGCCACTGCTACTCAAAGCCAATCATTTATTCGTCTGTATTATGTCGTTTTGTTTCAAGATCAAATTATTTCAATCTATCGTTCTTCCAGAAAAAACATTTGGTTCAATGAAGATCAATTTAAAAACAAAAAGCAATTTATCCATATTCCTGTTAATCATCCCGGAGGAGAAATCAGAAGGATAAAGAAAATATCCATGAGAACCATCTATGCTTTGGGACTTGATTTCGGAGGAGTATTTGTAGGAATCTTGCCTGGTGACAAATGTAAGGTAATGGATATCCATGTCACTCCTTTTATGACCAGGGAATCTCTTTTAAAATTTAAACAATGTATTGAAGAATTTAGAAAACGTTATTATAAAGAAGATAACCAAGTATTACTTGGAGCAGATCCCGAGTTTGTATTAAGAAATCCCCAAGGAAAAATGGTGCTTGCATCAAAATTTTTTCAAAAACATGGAAAAGTAGGTTATGATGCCGTATCAATGAGAGGCGACAACAGTCGCAACAGACATCCTTTAGCTGAATTAAGGCCCGACCCTTCCAACAACCCCCGTCAACTTACCATCAATCTCTATCGTACGATGCTCCTTGGGATAAGGAAAATAAATAATCCGTCAATTGAATGGCTTGCAGGTGGATTACCATATAAAGGCTACCCTATTGGCGGTCATATTCATTTTAGCGGCATACCTTTTACTTTCCAATTATTAAGGGCTTTGGATAATTACTTAACCCTTCCTTTAATTCTTAATGAAGATCCCAGAGGAACAGCTAGAAGGCCCAGATATGGATATCTGGGAGATTTTCGCCAGCAATTTCACGGGGGATTTGAATATAGAACCCCTCCCAGTTGGTTGATTTCCCCAAGAATTACCAAGGGTGTTTTTGCTCTTTCAAAGGTAATCGTCTCTTCCTACCGCCAATTAAAGTATTATCCATTAATGTATATGGACACTCAGGAAGCCTATTATAAGGGAGATAAGAAAAATCTACTTCCTGTGGTACAGAACCTGTGGAATCAGTTGGAGCAGCTTCCTATTTATCAATCATATGAACAATACCTGAATCCCTTTCGTGATCTGATTTTTTCCTTGAGAACCTGGGATGAAACGAGAGATATCCGTCCAAATTGGCAATTGCCTCCATTTGCCAAATGAATGACTATTTAAGAATTAGGTATATGGGCAATCTCCTATCTGAATGTTAGCATCCAAACTTTTGTTTTGGTATAATCTTCATAAATGTAATTTTGACGTTGGAGGACTAATCATGACTAGCAGTCAATATACTCCCATGATTCAGCAATATCTTCAGATTAAAGCCAATTATAAAGATTCGCTTTTGTTTTTTCGCCTAGGAGATTTTTATGAAATGTTTTTTGAGGATGCGGAAAAAGCAGCAAGGGAACTGGAAATTACTTTAACCGGACGGGATGGAGGCACCGATGAAAAAATCCCCATGTGTGGAGTTCCGTACCATGCTGCTGAACATTACATTTCTCAACTGATTGAAAAAGGTTATAAGGTGGCCATATGTGAACAAGTGGAAGACCCAAAAGAGGCGAAAGGGGTTGTAAGAAGGGAAGTTGTTCGGGTGATCACTCCTGGGACAACCATGGAGGGTAAGAAACTTTTGGAAAAAGAAAATAATTACCTGGTTTCTTTATTTTCAGTTCCATCGGGTTGGAGTATTGCCGCCTGCGATGTCACTACCGGTGATTTTTTGGCCACGGAACTATCAGAAAATTTTCAACAGGCATTGGATGAAGCCGCACAATTTCAGCCTGCTGAACTATTGATACCTGAACAGGAGTTAAATCAGGAGAGAATTCAATTGATTCGCCAATTGACAAACGCTACCATTTCGACCATTGCCATCAATCATGGAAAAGATGAGGATCAAGACATTAATTTTATTGGAGAAAATGCTTCACCTGGTATTCATGCTGCAGTAAGGGGTCTTTTACAATATATTAAAGAAAATCAAAAGGCCTCTCTTCGTCATCTAAACTCCGTAAAGATTTATGCAAAAGAAGAGTTCCTAATGATCGATCCTGTTTCGAAAAGAAATCTCGAGTTGATCGAAACGATCCGCCAGAAAAAACGTGAAGGCTCCCTTCTATGGTTTTTAGACAAAACCATGACAGCTATGGGTGGACGGTTATTGAAGCATTGGTTGGACAAGCCCTTGATCAATATTGATCAGATAGAAGAGAGGCATCAGGCCATTACCTATTTTATCAATCATGTAATTCCCCGGAATGAAATTCGCACAATTCTAAAACGTGTTTATGATATTGAAAGGTTGATCAGTCGCATTTCATTTGGCAATGCCAATGGAAGGGATTTAGCCCATTTATCCATATCTTTAAGCTTATTGCCCAAACTGGCAAACCTCTTTTACAGTGAAGGAAATAAATTCGAGTATCCGTACCTTTTCCGGATTATTGATCAAATGGATTTAGCTGAAGATATTGTTCAATTGCTACAATCAGCTATTGTCGATAATCCACCATTATCCGTTAAAGAGGGTGGTATCATTCGTGATGGTTACTCTTCCTATCTTGATCAGTTAAGATCGGCGCGGAAGGAAGGTAAACATTGGATTGCCCAGTTGGAACAAAGGGAAAGACAGGAAACGGGAATTCGTTCATTGAAGGTTGGTTTTAATAAAGTATTTGGTTATTTTATAGAAGTGACCAAACCTAATCTTCACCTTCTACCTAAAGATCGCTATGAACGAAAACAAACCCTTGCCAATTCAGAACGCTTTATCACTCCAGAATTAAAAGAAAAGGAAGCGCTAATTCTTGAGGCCGAGGAGAAGATTCAAACCCTGGAATATGATCTTTTTTGCGAAGTAAGAGACAAAGTTGCCCAGCAAATTCATCGTTTAAAAAAAATTGCCAAGGATTTAGCACAAATTGATGTTTTGCAATCATTGGCAACAGTAAGTGATGATCATGGCTTCGTAAAACCAGTTCTTACTGAAAAGGGGGTTCTTCATCTTACAGATAACCGTCATCCGGTGGTGGAATCTGTTCTGCAGGATGGTCCATTTGTCAGCAATGATGTGTTTATTGGTGATGATCAACAAATTCTTTTAATCACTGGACCTAATATGGCCGGAAAAAGTACGTATATGAGGCAGATTGCCATATCTGTCATATTGGCGCAGATGGGTTGTTTTGTTCCGGCCAAAAAAGCGAAGATGCCTATTTTCGACCGTATTTTTACCCGTATCGGAGCGGCTGATGATTTAGTGGGCGGACAGAGTACCTTCATGGTTGAAATGCATGACATTTGTGTGACAACCACCCAAGCAACCGATAGAAGTTTGGTGCTGATTGACGAAATTGGAAGGGGAACATCTACACAAGATGGGATGGCTATTGCACAAAGCGTGATTGAATATCTGCATGACCGTATACATTGCAAGGCTTTGGTGTCTACCCATTACCACGAGTTATCTGCCTTAGAAAATCAGCTACCCAAATTAAAAAACTTTTGCATGGCAGTTAAGGAGGAAGGAGATCAGGTTCATTTCCTTCGAAAAATAAAAAGAGGTGCTGCAGATAAGAGCTATGGTATTTATTGCGCAAAAATAGCTGGGGTTCCTAATGATATTATAAACCGGGCCATTGAATTAATTTCAGTTCATGAGGAAATGAAACACCAGGTTCAAGAAACTGCAACCTCTAATGAAACAAATATTGTAACAATTGAAGAGCCCATCCAATTGGAGCTATTTTCTTCCCGAGAATTAGAGAAAGAGAAAAAAAGAAACGATAAGCACGAAGAAGTGATAAAAAAGTTAAAAGAGGTGGACCTCATAAACATGACTCCTTTGGAGGCTATCAATTTCCTCTATGAGATAAAGAAAAAAATTTAAAATGAAGGGGCTCCTTTCCAATGGTTGATCAAAGTACAAATAAACTGTTAGTTACAGCATCCCTTATGTTGGCTATGTTTTTAGCAGCAATGGAAGCGACCATCGTCGCTACTGCGATGCCTACCATTGTTGGGGATCTTGGGGGATTTTCCCAATTTACTTGGACTTTTTCTATATTTATGTTAACTCAAACCGCCATGATTCCCCTGTATGGAAGATGGGCCGATATGTTTGGTAGAAAACCTGTATTCCTTGGAGGCACTTTTCTTTTTTTGATCGGTTCAGTATTATGTGGATTAGCCACGAACATGGTGCAGCTCATTTTCTTTAGGGGAATACAGGGGTTGGGGGCCGGCGCAGTGATCCCTATGGCAACCACCATCGTCGGAGATATGTATTCCTTGGAACAGCGAGCGAAAATACAGGGATTATTAAGTAGTGTATGGGCTGTATCTTCCATCGTTGGTCCAGCTTTAGGAGGATATATCGTCGATGAATGGTCGTGGCCGTGGATATTCTTCCTGAACATACCATTTGGTCTTTTAGCAATGGCTGGAATTTCTCTATTTTTAAAAGAAAAGCTGGATAAGAAAAAACACAGAATGGATTATACCGGTTCAGTGGTTTTAATGGTGGGTGTTACATTATTTCTTATGACCATTTTACAAGGCGGTGTGAGTTGGCCTTGGCTTTCCATCCCAAGTATATCGTTATTTGCAGGGAGTATTTTACTATTTTTCTTTTTTATTTATTATGAGAAGAGCATAGAAGAACCCATTTTACCCATCGAAATCTTCAATAACCGATTGATCTTTTTGGCGAATGCTGCTTCTTTAGTTGCTGGAGGCTTAACCCTTGGAGCGGCCACCTTTATCCCTGCCTTTGTTCAAGCGGTATTAGGATATTCGGCCAAAATAGGAGGGGCAACTCTTGCAGTCATGTCGATCGGCTGGCCTATTGCTTCAACATTAGCCGGACGGTTGATTATACGGCTTGGATTCCGAAGAATAGCCATGTTAGGTTTCTTCTTTACAACCTTGTCTAGCATGATGCTTTGGTATATTAACCCTTCAACTTCCCCGGTATATTTGGGAGCTTCCATGTTTTTTATGGGATTGGGATTGGGGTTTTCTACCACCACGTTTATTGTTTCCATTCAAACCTCTGTCCCTTGGAATTTACGGGGAATCGCTACCAGCTCTAATATGTTTACCCGTTCGTTGGGCAGTGCAGTCTGGGTAGCAGCCTTAGGGGGATTGTTAAACATTTTAATTACCTTAAAATTACCCTATTCTTTTCAGGAAATCTCCGAACTGCTAAATCAACTGATCAATGAAGATGCACGCAGTGAAATCCCATCAATTGAATTGAAGAGGATTACAGAAGGGTTTACATATGGGATTCGATGGGTATTTCGCGCCATGTTTCTTACTTCAATCATCGGTTTTATGATCGCTTATTTCTTTCCTAGGAGCGGTCCACAGGAAAACAAACGGATGAGTGGCTAGGGTAATTGATGATCGAAGCCATTTATCTGATGGCAAACTGCCATTAAGACACCCACTTCCTGTGGAACTAATAGATATAGATGCTCACAGTATAGATAAAACTGATTTAAGGAAATGGGGTAGAGAAATGAAGATTGTTCTAGCTCCGGATTCATTTAAAGGAAGTTTGACCGCTAAACAGGCAGCTGAGGCAATGAAAAGGGGAATTCTTAAAATATTCCCTGAAGCAAATGTGAAAATGATTCCACTGGCAGACGGCGGAGAAGGAACAGTTGAAGCCATTGTGGCTTCTGTTGGTGGAAGATTGATAAAAAAAGAGGCAACGGGTCCCCTAGGAAAACCGGTTTCCGCATTTTTTGGATTGATTGACAATGGTAAAACAGCTGTGATTGAAATGGCGTCTGCGTCGGGTCTGACATTAGTCCCCCCTGACAAAAGAAATCCTTTGCTTGCTACATCCTATGGAACAGGTGAATTAATTAAAGCAGCTATGGATGAAGGGGTTGAAAGAATCATTATTGGAATCGGGGGGAGTGCAACCAATGATGGAGGGGTCGGAATGGCGGCAGCTCTTGGCTATCAATTTTTGGATATAGAGGGAAACCATTTACCACTCGGTGCAGCATCACTGCCGAAGCTCCATCGTATTGATCCAACGAATCGTGACCCTCGGATACAGCATGTAGAATTCACTGTTGCCTGTGATGTGAAAAACACATTGTGCGGTGAAAAGGGAGCTTCAGCTGTCTTCGGACCTCAAAAAGGGGCAACTACAGATATGATTATTCAGCTAGATCAAGAACTGGAGCACCTTGGCCGCATGATCAAAAGAGATTTAAATGTTGATGTATTCTCCATTGCCGGGGGTGGAGCTGCCGGAGGTATGGGGGCAGGTTTGATCGCTTTTTGTAACGCTCGTCTTCAGCCTGGAATCGATTTTATTTTAGATATTTGTCGGTTTGACGAACAGATTGAGGATGCAGATCTCATCATTACAGGTGAAGGGCAAACGGATGAACAGTCTGTGATGGGAAAAGCACCTGTAGGTGTTTCTTTAAGGGCAAAGAAATACCAGATTCCTGTGATTTGTTTATCTGGTTCCCTTGGAAAGGGATATGAAGAAGTGTATCAACATGGAATTGATGTTGCTTTCAGCATTATTCCTGCCCCTATCCCTTTACAAGTGGCGATGGAAAAGGGAGAGATCTGGGTAGAGAAGAGGATGGAATCCATCATGAGAGTATTCTCCATTAAAACGAATAATATTCGGACAGAGCCAAAAAAATGATGTAAGAGGTGACATCATGGGGAAAATCACTGTATTGAAGGATTATCTGGCGAACCAAATTGCTGCCGGTGAAGTGGTCGAACGTCCTTCTTCCGTTGTGAAAGAACTGGTTGAAAATGCTATTGATGCTGGTAGCACAAAGATAGAGATCCATATAGAAGAAGGAGGATTATCCCTCATACGAGTTTTGGACAACGGAGCAGGAATGGACAGGGAAGATTGTGAGAAATCCCTCCTTCGCCATGCCACAAGCAAAATTAAAAATGATAAAGACTTATTCCATATCAAAACCCTTGGCTTTCGAGGAGAGGCTCTTCCCAGTATTGCCGCTGTCTCGCGGCTTACTTTAAAAAGCAGAGCGGCAGATCACGATACAGGAACCTTCGTTTACGTTGAAGGCGGGGAAATCCGTGAAATTGGTACGATAGGATTTCCTGTTGGAACCGAAGTAACCGTAAAGGATCTATTTTTCAACACCCCTGCTCGTTTAAAATATCTAAAAACGATCAATACTGAGCTAGGACACATTTCCGACTACGTCAATCGTTTGTCACTATCCGCCACTCATATTTCCTTTTTGTTTAATCATAATGGAAGAACCCTCCTGCGAACCAATGGCGATGGAAAATGCCTTCATGTATTAGCCTCTATTTACGGCACAGGGATGGCTAAAAAAATGGTACCTGTTTTCGGTGAGACCATTGATTATCAATTAGAAGGCTTTGTTTCTTTGCCGGAAATCACGCGGGCCAACCGTTCATTTATCACAGTTATCGTTAACGGGCGGTATATTCGCAGTCATCATTTGTATCAAGCGATACTTCACGGATACCATACATTATTGCCGATGAACCGCTATCCCATTGTTTGTCTTTCAATAAAAATGGATCCTTCTCTTGTAGATGTAAATGTTCATCCTTCTAAATTAGAAGTTAGATTTAGCAAAGAAAAGGAGTTGGCCTCCTTCATCAGTGATAGAATTCAATCATCACTTCATAAACAGCAATTAATTCCGTCCTATTCCATGCCAGAGAAAAAATATCAATCAGTCGAGGTTAAAAAAAAATATGCTCCCGTTGAAGATCAGAATATACAAATTAAAGATCATAAACCGGAATTTGTTAAATCAGTCGTCACGACTAAAGAACAAAACATGCCACTTACTGATCAACATCTAAAACAGGAGAGTGTACAAGAAAGTTTTCCCTTGGATGACCTTTCCATTAAGTTGCTAAAAGATGAATCTTCCAATAAAGACAAAACGGATAACCAGCAAAAGGTTCCTCCTTTGACTCCATTGGCGCAAATTCATGGATCTTATATCATCGCTGAAGGAGAAGATGGCCTTTATTTGATTGACCAGCATGCAGCCCAGGAACGAATATATTACGAAAAATTTCTTCGGCTTCTTACCGATGAGTCCTTCTCCTCGCAGCTCCTTTTAGAACCCATTACTCTTGAATGTACTGTTCAAGAGACAAGTTTGCTTCTAGAGAGAGGTTCTCTGTTAAGAAAGATGGGTTTTGACATAGAGCCCTTTGGTCATCAATCTTTTATTATTAAAGCCCATCCATCCTGGCTTCCAGAGGGGAAAGAGGCAGAAATTATTGAAGAGGTTCTTGAAATGATAAAAGATAAGAAGGACCCGAACCTGGGAAATATCAGAGAAAAGTCGGCCATCATGATGGCCTGTAAAGCGGCGATTAAAGCAAACCAGTATTTAACCAAAGAAGAAATGGAACATCTGATTAAAGATCTTCGCCAATCGAGAGTACCGTTTACTTGTCCCCACGGGAGACCAATCATCGTACACTTTTCCAGTTACGAGCTTAAAAAAATGTTTAAAAGAGTGATGTAATTGATGATACTTACTTCCAGTCACAACATCTCAGAAGAGATACTGAAGCAATTGGAATACTTACAATCTGAACCCTTCTTTACCTATGTTCCTCGAAGAGATCGCTCTATTCGTCAAATGATGAAAGATTACAACTCGGAAATAATCTTAGTGGTGACAGAGGATGGATTAAAACTGTATGGGTTGCATTGGGATCAACCCTTTTTCTTTCATCCAAGTTCTGCCGTATTTAGAATAAAGCGCTTAAAACATGGTGATAATGATACCATGGTTGAATCCTGCCAATTACAAACAGGGGATACCTTTTTAGACTGCACATTAGGATTAGGTTCCGATTCCATTGTTGCGTCCTATGTTGTTGGAGAACAGGGAAAAGTAACTGGAATTGAATCTGAGAGGTGGATTGCTTATCTGGTACAATATGGTATCCATCATTGGAAAGATGGTTCTCAGGAGTTAATCTCAGCAATGAAACGCTTAAAAGTGGTTTGGAGTGATCATTTGAGTTATTTAAAACAATTGCCGGACCATTCTTTTGATATCGTCTATTTTGACCCAATGTTCCGTCAACCTGTTTACTCATCCTCGGGGATTTCCCCCTTGCGCCAATTGGCAAATAAAGAAAAAATTGATATAAATGCCATTAATGAAGCAAAAAGAGTGGCTAAAAAGAGAGTAGTCATCAAAGAAAGAAAAAATAGTGGAGAATTGAATCGGTTAGGTTTCACACCAGTCACGAAAGGGAAAGTCACCTTTGGTGTGATTCAACTATAGGAGGGAGAAATGACCAGAGAAAAATTATTGGCGATTGTGGGTCCTACTGCAGTTGGAAAGACTGCCCTAAGTTTACAATTGGCTAGGGTATTTGATGGCGAGATTATATCCGGTGATTCCATGCAGGTTTATCGGGGAATGGATATTGGGACTGCAAAGGTATCCCCTGCGGAGAGGAAAAGGATCCCTCATCACTTGATTGATATTAAAGACCCAGATGAGAATTTTTCTGTGGCAGAGTTTCAAGCGCTGGCTATCCCTCTAATTACAGATATTTATTCAAGAGGAAAGCTTCCCATTCTTGTAGGAGGCACAGGTCTTTATATCAAATCTGTGACCCGTCATTATCAGTTTCCGGAAGCTGCTCAGGATACAGCATATCGTAAAAAACTGGCACAGAGAATGAAAGACGAGGGACCGGAAACTCTTCTTCATAAATTGAAAGAACTAGATCCAGAAACTGCCAACCGACTCCATGTGAATGATAAAAGACGAATTATCAGGGCATTGGAAATTATCCACCTTACAAACAAAACCATGACTGAATATATCAAAGAACAAAAAGAGCAAATTAGAGAAAGCCCATATGACCTCGTGATGATAGGATTAAGCGTAGATCGCCAAAAACTTTATCAACGAATTAATTTAAGGGTTGATCAAATGATCCATGAAGGATTGGTCAAAGAAGTTAAAAAATTACTTGATATGGGTTATGGATTAGAGTATACTTCCATGCAGGGATTGGGTTATAAAGAATTGATCCCCTATTTAAAAGGAGAGATCTCTCTGGAAGAAGCTGTAGAAGAAATTAAGTCACGTACAAGAAAATTTGCCAAACGGCAATTGACTTGGTTTAGGCAAATGCCTGAAATTCATTGGTTTGATGTAACCGATGAAAAAGAATGGAATCGCAATCTCTTAAAAATTACTCAATTTGTAGAAGGAAAGTTTCCGATTTTGAAGAATATAAATGAATCAAGTTAAAATGAGGGGGTTCCTTAATGAAACAGTCGATCAATATTCAGGATACGTTTTTGAATCAAATCCGTAAGGATGGTATTCTCGTCACCATTTATTTAGTAAATGGTTTTCAATTAAGAGGAATTGTAAAAGCTTTTGATAATTTCACCATTATTTTGGAATCTGAAGGGAAACAGCAGATGGTATATAAGCATGCTATTTCTACATTTACGCCTTCACGTTCCATTTCATTAATGTCAGAAGAAGATTAATCCGCTAAAAATTTCTAATGAGAGAGCATTGAATTTACACTACAAATCCATTACAATGAAAATTGATCAAACAATTAAGTTTGGTTGAGAGATTTGGCTTAACTCTAATTGAGTTAAGTCCTTTTTTTATTTTATAGAAGATTTTATTCTTGTATTTTTACTTTACTATTCCTTTAAATCGGATTACACTATTTGCGTAAAATCATTTCGTTAACCTAAATATTATTTTCTTTTAACGGGAAGAAGGGACAATAATGGGAATTTACTCACCTTATGATATAGAACAAAACAAAAAGTTCAGTATATATAACGGAGCTTATTCAATGATTGCCCAAACCTTGGTAGCTAGTTATTTACCGCTATATGCCATTCATGTATTAGGAGCTACGAACCAACAAGTAGGGTGGATCAGTTCTATCCCATCATTGATGGCCATGATCGCCATGATTCCTGGAGCAATCTGGATTAATCGGCTTCACAAGAAAAAGGAATTCACCGCCTATACAGCCCTCACTGCCAGATCCTTCTTTTTATGGTTTGCTTTAATTCCTTATTTACCCTTTACAGATAAAGCATGGTTTCTTGTTATTTTATACGCTTTGATGAATATTCCTTTCGCAACGGCTAACTTGTCCTGGCAATCCCTTATCGGTGATCTGATTCCAGACAGGGAGAGAGGGCAATTCTTCAGCAACCGAAACCGTTTTGTAACAATCGTATCCGCCGCGGCAATTCTCTTGTCAGGTTTTGTGATGGATTTATTTGATAAGAAACTGGCAGGTCCCTATCAGGTACTGTTTGTTTTTGCTTTACTGATGGGATTCATGGAAGTTTTTTATTTATTAAAACATATAGAGATCGTAAAACGCCAGGACAAAAGGAAAAAGGTTCGAAAGGTTAAATTTTCCTTTTTTGCACAGATGTTTAAACACCGATCTTATTTATTTTTTTTGGTAAGTGCAATTATTTTTAATTTTGGTTGGCAAATGGCTTGGCCATTATTTACTATTTATCAAATCAATTATGCGAATGCCACTGCTCTTTGGATCAGCCTGTTTACGGTAGCTAACCAAATTTCTCAAATCATCAGTTACCGTTGGTGGGGAAGTTATGCCGATAAATGGGGCAATTCCACCATGCTGTTTATTGCATCGGCAGGATTGTCCTCCGCTCCCATTTTGATGGTATTATCAACAAATGTTATTTATTTAACAGCGGTAAACCTTTGGACAGGATCTTTTGTAGCCGGAATCACCATGCTGCTCTTTAATCAATTGCTTGCCGTTTCTCCAGAGGAAGACCGAACTTCATTTCTTGCCAACTACAATTTTATTATTGCTTTTATTGGTTTTGTCTCTCCACAAATAGGGGTTTGGTTGCTGGAAGTATTAAATATGTTTCAGGCTATGGCTATTTCAACCATTATTCGCTTGCTGGGAGCTGTCTCTTTTTTCCTTGTTGCCTTTTATCTGGACAAAAAAGCTTAACCTCTTGGGTTAAGTTTTTTTGTTCTATTTAACAGGTTGTACAAATAGACATTAAAGAGATGTATATTTTTGAGGTGATATTTATGAATAGGAGGTTAAAGATAACCTTTTTCTTGTTATCGATCACCGTAACGATCATATCCATTATGTCATTTATAACAAATCCAAATTATACGGTTGAATTCTTGAATGAAAAAGAATTTCTGTTGGTTATTCAATATCCTTTTCCAATGAAAAACCAAAAAATAGAAAAAGATGACATATACATTATTTCGGAAATCCCAGGAACGTCTTTCTCAAAGACTGGGAGTTGGCAGAATAAGAAAACCCTGGTCATTAGGATGAATCAAAATGATTTGCCTCAAGGTCAAAAAATCTATTTTTCCATTTCAAATCAGAAAACCAGGATTGGCGCTATTCCGATCACGGTAAAAGGTAGCTTTACTCCAAAGGCCTCCCTTTCATCTATCACCCTTATTCCTGAAAAGAATGTTTCAACAAGAAATCCTGTCCGAATTAAATTTAATACATTGATTGAAGAATCAAGTATGAAAAGTATCAAGACTGACATTAAGGGAACGTTTACTCCCGTCACCATAACCTTACCCAACGGAAAAAAGGTGCTGAATAAAAGTGAATGGGAATTTATCGCAAATGAACCCCTGGAAAATAATAAAGTATACAACTTTGTATTTCCAAAGGGATTTTCCAGTAAAACCGGTGACTCATTGGATGAAACCAGGGTAAGGTCTTTTCAGACCGCTTCCAAACCTGTTCCAATAAAAATTTTTCCAAGTCCGCAGTCTGCCCATCAAGATGTATATTCACAAATTTATATTCAATTTGACCAGGAAATGAAAATGGGCATCATTCAATTATTCAATGTTACGGAAAACTACGAAATCTTGGGTAAAACCATTGCGGTAGAAAATCGCCTTCAATTTAAACCGGATGATGCTCTTCTTCCTGACAGCAAGTATTTGGTAAAGGTACAGGGAATAAGCAAATTTAATGAGCCCAGCGAGAGTTTACAGTTTGCTTTTGAAACCAAAAATATTGGAGAGCGGTTATGGGTAGATGTTTCTCTAGGCGAAAAACATGTGATGTCGGTTTATCGAGGGAAAAAATTATTGCGAAAAATGTTGGTATCAGGCGGACGGCCTGGCCTTGAAACCCCAAAAGGAGTATTTTATACGAAAGATAAGGGCCCCAGTTTTTTCTCCTATCGTTTTCAGGAAGGAGCAACATATTGGGTTCGATTGTTCGATCAGTACTTGATTCATTCCGTTCCCAGGGATGATAACTGGAAAATCAAAGAAGATGAACACAAAAAATTGGGGCTTCCAGCCAGTCACGGATGTATTAGGCTTGACGAAGAAGATGCAAGATGGTTTTATAGCATCGTGGAGCAGGGAACGATGGTGATCATACGGGATTAAGGAGGGTGTTGCGGTGAATTACGTATTCTTTTTCCTTATCTCCTTTGGTATTGTTGTAGCTGCCATCACTGGAAACATCCAGTCTGTCACGACCGCTGCCATTCAATCTGCAAACTCAGCCATTGAACGCATCATTCAGTTAATGGGCATTATCACCTTATGGCTTGGATTGGCGAAGGTAGCAGAAAAGGGGGGAATATTAAGGGGATTAGCAAGGGCATTATATCCATTTATCCGTTGGCTCTTTCCTTCCATTCCTGCAAGACATCCTGCCATTCAGTCGATTTTGATGAACATGAGTGCCAATATTCTTGGGTTGGGAAGTGCGGCAACACCATTTGGTTTAAAGGCGATGGAGGAATTGCAAAAATTAAATCAGGATCCCAAAACGGCATCTGAGGCGATGTGTACCTTTTTAGCTTTGAATACATCTAGTCTAACAATCATTCCCTCTACGATCATTGCAATAAGACTCTCTTTGGGATCGGAAAATCCTGCTGAAATAATATCCACTACGTTATTAGCCTCGGCCACTGCTACGATCACAGCCGTATTGTTGGACTTTTACTTCCGAAAGAAAAATAGTGCAAGAGGGGATGGGCATTCGATATGATTAATGTATTCACTGCTATCAGTCAATGGGCCATACCCCTGTTTATTTTTTTTACCATTACTATCAGCCAATTCAGAGGTGTAAAGGTATTTGAAACCTTTGTAGAAGGGGCCAAAGAAGGGATTTTCCTTTCCATCAAGTTAATTCCGTATATCCTTGGCGTATATGTGGCATTTGGTATTCTAAAAGAATCGGGAGCCTTGATTTTCCTTCTTTCTTTTCTTTCCCCGATTTATCAATTATTAGGCATACCTGTAGAGATATTTCCTCTAATGATTGTTCGGCCCCTGTCGGGACCAGCTTCCCTTGGAATCACGATGGATTTGTTGGAAACATACGGACCGGATTCCTTCATTGGAAGGATGGCTTCCACGATTGATGGAAGTACAGATACCACATTGTATATCATGACATTATATTTTGGTGCCGTTGGTGTAAAAAATATCAGATATGCGCTAATCGTTGGACTTTCCGCAGATGTAATGGCATTTTTATCTTCTGTTTTCTTCGTTAAGTTAATTTTTGGAGGGTGATACCCATTTCTTTCGAATTTTTTCCCACCAGTTCAACCTGTCGACGGTCTCAATGGATACCACATCTAGTTTTTTTACTAGTTGATCTTTAAAATAAATCTGTAATTCGCCTACTTTTTCACCTTGTTCCACCGGAGCCGATAATTTTTTTTCTAGAAAAAGCTGTTTTTTTATATATTTTTCTTCTTCATCAGTAACTGGATATGAAAATCCGCTTGAAAGAACAGCAGTGACCTGCTCTTTCTTTCCGTCAATCACAGGTATTTCCCCAACATTAGATTGATCTACTGCGATCCATACTTTCCGGTATTTTTTGAACGCCTGATTCAGCAAATAGGAAGAATCCTGGTACCAATTTGGGGCACGAAGAACAATACTTGCCAACTGCCAGCCATCTCTTGTTGCAGAAGATGCCAAACATCTTCTGGCTAAAATCGTATATCCCGTTTTCACTCCATCAGCACCTTCAAAAGAGTACAACATCCGATTTTTGTTATACAATTTTCTTCCTTTTGTACGATTATTCAATGGAATTTCATAAAATTTTGTAGATACAATCTCGGCGAAGGTAGAATCTTTTAAAGCATAGGCTGTTAATTTGGCCATATCCCTGGCTGTTGAAAAGTTGGACCCTTTTCGCTCGTCTAATCCGTGGGGATTGATGAACTTGGTATTCTTCATTTTCAATTGTTTTGCTTTCTCATTCATCATTTTTACAAATCCCTCAACATTGCTACCTATGTGTTCGGCTATAGCGGTAGCAGCATCATTTCCGGAGCGAAGCATCATTCCGTAAAGCAAATGTTTAAGTTTTAACTTTTCATCCAATTGAAGATATATGGATGAACCATCAACCCCATGGGCCCTTTTACTGACGGTTACAACATCTTCAAGGTTTCCATTTTCTATCGCAACAATAGCAGTCATAATTTTTGTTAAACTAGCAATACGCATGGGAGTATCAGCATTTTGCTCGTATAACACTCTTTCGCTTTCTACATCCACTACAATGGAAGCTTCTGCACTTAAGGCGACAGAAGAAGCAGGAAATGTCAAAATCCCGATTAAAATAGCTGTTGTTAAGATTGCCGTCAGTTGTTGAATGGATTTAAAAAACACGTCTGTTGCCCCCAATTTACTTTATTTACCTTATTTATGATGTTCAAATAAAATGCTTTCGATACTGGAATAATTGGGGAAATATTTTTTTCACCTCTTTCTGGGCTCATACGTATACTATCTCACGACCAAATAAAACGAGGTGATATATTATGGGTAACAGGCGAGTATTGACCACCTCTACGCCTCGTCAAATTCAGGTGGTACTTCACCACGAAAGGCCCCAAAGTGATTCCTTGGCCGAATTAATAAAGATCAACAATTTAGAAAAAAAAGACACACAGTATCCAACGAAAGACACATTGCATCACGCCATTAAAGAACTGGATCAATTAATCGGGTTAAAAAAAGTAAAGAAGCTGATTTATGAAATCTATGCCCTTTTATTTATCAATCATTGCAGGCAGCGTATCGGACTAAAATGTGAATCACAAGTATTGCATATGATCTTTAAAGGAAATCCGGGTACAGGAAAAACAACAGTGGCTCGAATCATGGCAAAGTTATTAAAGGAAATGAATGTTCTTAGCAAAGGACATTTGATAGAAGTGGAGCGGGCTGATTTGGTTGGCGAATATATAGGACACACGGCGTTAAAAACCAGAGAACTTGTAAAGAAAGCACTTGGTGGGATTTTATTCATTGATGAGGCGTATTCACTCGCAAGAGGCGGAGAGAAAGATTTTGGGCGGGAGGCCATCGATACTTTAGTCAAGGCGATGGAGGACCACAAAAATGATTTTGTTTTGATTTTGGCAGGTTATTCCTATGAAATGAATCAATTCCTGCAATCCAATCCTGGATTGCCATCCCGTTTCCCAATTCAAATTTCATTTCCGGATTACAAAGTGGATGAGCTAATAGATATTGCAGATTTGATCCTTCATGAGCGGGACTATAAATTATCACCGAAAGCAAAGTTTATGTTAAAAAAACAGATCCAAAAAGAAATAGATGATTCTTACCATCATTTCAGTAATGCAAGGTTTGTGCGAAATATAATAGAGAAATCGATTCGAAACCAAGCTGTCCGTTTAATTCGGGAAAAAAACCAAAGCAGGGAAGATCTCATGATGATCACTCCCCAGGACATTAATCCTGATATGTAAGAGATCGGGGTAAAAAAATCTCTCTTGAAATTGAAGATGCCTTTTACAGAAAAGCGTTCCCGTATTTCGTATTATTCATAATGAAGCTTTTTAAAATTGCTCCGATCAGGTAATATATTGATCAGGAAATGTATAATAGATGACCAGAATTTGTTATAGTTAACATAATAAAATTTATGTAGATTGGAGAGCAAAAATGTTTAGGTTTTACCAACATGGAGCACTTCTTGAACCTATCGTAAAAAAAGTGGAAGAAAAAATTAAAAAACGTTTGAATGAAGTAGATCAATTAGTGGATTTCAACCAACTGAAGGTACTTAAGACCTTCCAGAAACATAAAATAAATGAATTTCACTTTACTTCATCGACAGGCTATGGCTATGATGATCCCGGCCGTTTTGCACTTGAATCTGTTTATGCCGATGTATTTGGGGGAGAATCAGCACTTGTTAGACCTCAAATCATTTCAGGAACCCATGCAATTACCATCTGTTTATTTGGGATCTTAAGGCCTGGAGATGAGCTAATTTATATTACAGGAAAACCTTATGACACTTTGGAGGAAGTGATAGGAGAAAGAGGGGAGGGACAAGGTTCGTTAAAAGAATGGGGAATTTCGTATAAGGCCATCCCATTAACTTCAGAAGGTAACATCGATTGGGAGAATGTGTCAAAATCCATTTCTTCTAAAACAAAGATGATCGGAATTCAGCGCTCTAGGGGATATGACAATCGTCCCTCTTTCTGTGTTAAAGAAATTGGGGAAATGGTTCGTTTTGTTAAGAAAGTCAAATCGGATCTTATCGTATTCACCGATAACTGTTACGGGGAGTTTACTGAAGAAAGAGAGCCGACAGAAGTAGGTGTTGATATTATGGCTGGTTCTCTGATCAAAAATCCTGGAGGAGGTTTAGCCAAAACTGGTGGGTATGTCGTTGGGAAAAGGGACTTGGTTAAATTGGCCTCTTACCGCTTAGCTGCACCGGGGATAGGGGCAGAAGGAGGAGCTACATTAAATACACTCCTTGACATGTTTCAAGGTTTCTTTCTTGCTCCACACGTGGTTGGACAAGCATTGAAGGGTGCTATTTTTTCATCAGCTCTTCTTGAGGAATTGGGGTTTTCTACATCACCAAAATGGAATGAACCGCGAACAGATCTGATTCAGTCAATTCAATTCCATACACCGGAAAATTTAATTACCTTTTGTCAAGGGATACAAAAAGCATCTCCTGTTGATTCCAATGTTCTTCCTGAGCCCAACCCTATGCCGGGGTATCATGATCCTGTCATTATGGCTGCCGGAACATTTATTCAAGGGGCTAGCATTGAATTGACCGCTGACGGACCATTAAGGCCCCCGTACCTGGGATTTATTCAGGGAGGACTTACTTATTCACATGTAAAAATAGGCATATTAACTGCATTAGATTATATGTTGGAAAAAAAATTGATTATTTCAGAAAAAAAGATTAAATAATGTAATTTATTATTACATACGTTGACAATGAATATTACGAAAGTTAAAATAGTGGTATGAATGCCTGGAGGTGATAAAATGAGCGATCAAATTCGTAGAAACATGGCGCTTTTCCCTATTGGCATTGTGATGCAGCTGACTGAATTAACAGCAAGACAGATTCGTTATTACGAAGAAAATGAATTAATTCATCCTGCACGAACAAAAGGAAATCAACGTTTATTTTCTTTTAATGATGTAGATCGACTCTTGGAAATTAAATCGTTAATTGAGAAGGGAATTAACATTGCCGGAATAAAGCAGCTGATGCAGTCGAAGGATAAAGATCAAAACGAACCATTGACAGTGATGGACAAAAAATCAGAAAGCAAGCGGAAAGAACTATCCGAAAGCGAACTATTACAAATGTTAAAGCACCAAATTCTGCATAACAGGCCCGGGACATCCCCATCTTTGATCCAAGGAGAACTTTCAAGATTTTTTCACTAAAATTAGTCTTATTAAACTCACATGCCATGGCTGCATATGAGATAAATTTTTAAAAGGAAAAGTGGAAGGAGAGTGCTGTAGTGCCAGGAAGAAACTATACCAGGGAAGATATCTTAAAAATGGCTGATGAAGAAGAAGTTCGCTTTATTCGATTAATGTTTACAGATTTATTGGGGGTTACCAAGAATGTTGAGATTCCAAGAAGTCAATTGGAAAAAGCCCTTGACAACAAAATGATGTTTGACGGTTCCTCTATCGAGGGATTCGTACGTATCGAAGAATCCGATATGTATCTTTATCCAGATTATAATACCTGGGTTGTTTTTCCATGGGGATCTGAAGAAGGTAAAGTTGCCCGTTTAATTTGTGACGTTTATATGCCGGATGGAACACCTTTCCCAGGAGACCCAAGAGGAATTCTAAAGAGAGTTTTGGCAGAAGCAAAAGAGCTCGGGTTTACTGCAATGAATGTTGGTCCTGAACCTGAATTCTTCCTCTTTAAGACAAATGAAAAAGGAGAACCGACGTTGGAATTAAACGACCAAGGCGGATACTTTGATTTTGCTCCTGTTGACCTCGGTGAGAACTGTCGCCGAGACATTGTGATGGTTCTTGATCAAATGGGTTTCGAAGTGGAGGCATCCCATCATGAGGTTGCACCTGGACAGCATGAAATAGATTTTAAATACGCCGATGCCGTACAAGCTGCCGATTATATCCAAACATTCAAACTGGTGGTTAAGACCATTGCCCGCAAGCATGGCTTACATGCTACATTCATGCCCAAACCCGTTTTTGGAATTAACGGCTCTGGAATGCATACCCATCAATCCTTATTTACGAAGGATGGAAATGCTTTCTATGATGAAACCGACAGTTTAGGATTAAGCGAAACCGCCCGTTATTATTTGGCGGGAATTTTAAAACATGCACGCGGTTTTGCGGCTATTACCAATCCGCTCGTAAACTCCTACAAACGTTTGGTTCCTGGTTATGAGGCTCCATGTTATGTGGCCTGGTCAGCAAAAAACAGAAGTCCATTAGTACGTATTCCTGCTTCAAGAGGATTAAGCACTAGAATTGAAGTAAGAAACCCTGACCCTGCTGCTAACCCGTATTTAGCCCTTGCAGTTATGTTAAAAGCTGGTCTGGATGGAATCAAGAACAAACTTCAATTGCCGCCTGCAACTGATCGTAATATCTACATCATGAATGAGCAGGAAAGAAAAGAAGCGGGTATCGAAAGCCTCCCAAGCACATTAAAAGAAGCAATTGACTGCTTGCTCGCCGATAAGGTCATTTGTGATGCACTAGGGGGCCATGCTTTAGAACACTTTGTTCAAGCAAAGGAAATTGAGTGGGATATGTTCCGTACCCAAGTTCATAATTGGGAAAGAGATCAATATATTTCATTGTATTAAACTTACATGCCCCGAAGGGTTACAAATTGATATGAAAATGTATTTTCATATCAAACGTTAATTTTTTGATCATAAAAGTTCAGCACCTATCTCCTAAAGGGATAGGTGCTTTTATAATGGAACCAAAATATTCATACAGCTTGTCATGATCAGCTGGTTTCTGAAAGATTATAAATTCATAACATTTAGCGACTAATGAATTGTTCTAAATACCCCAATTACTTTACCTAAAATGGCTACATTTGTTACTATTATAGGCTCAAGAGACGAGTTTTCAGGCTGAAGTCGAATGCGATTATTTTCTCTATAAAACCTCTTTACCGTAGCATCACCCTCTTCGGTCATAGCAACAACAATATCCCCGTTAGAAGCACTTTGTTGCTTTTTAACAATGACAAAATCACCATCTAATATCCCGGCTTCAATCATACTGTCCCCCTGTACAGTTAACATAAAAACCTCTTGATCACCGACAATCGGGGCGGGGAGAGGAAAGTACTCATCAACATTTTCTATGGCGGTAATGGGTTCTCCTGCCGTAACTTTTCCAACAACTGGAACGTATGTAAAAGCAGTTTTTAAATGCGGTGCGTAGTCATCCTGATCGAGTACTTCAATCGCCCTTGGTTTGGTTGGATCCCGCCTAATATATCCCTTTTTTTCTAAGCGAGCCAGATGTCCATGAACCGTTGAACTGGAAGCTAATCCAACCGCTTCACCGATCTCGCGAACTGATGGGGGATAACCTTTTTCACGAACTTCAGATTTGATAAAATTTAAAATTGCTTTTTGTCGATTGGATAAATCCGTCATTATATCACCTCTTATACTAAATTTACTCTTTATATTCATCATAACACAGAACGTGATATCGTTCAAACATGAGTTCGAAAAATAGTTGCAAAAACATTTGTTCCCTTATATAATTGGACTTAAGAACCAATGTTCGGAATTGTTTTCGGAATTGTTAAGGGGGGATTAACATGTCCAAAGGAATATTTTTTGTTTTACTAGTTTTAATCATAGGATTAGGAAGTGTCTATTCTTATGTTTTTGCTTATGTTGAAAATGAAGGAAATTCTGTCTCTGATCATATAAAACCACCTCATCAATTGATCGTAACGGTAAAAAAAGGAGACACCCTTTGGTCAATTGCCAGTCAAGTGAATAAAAAGGGAGTGGATCTATATAAAATGATATATTACATAAAGAAAACAAACGGATTAAAAGATCATCTTATTTATCCGGGTCAACAGTTGGTGATTCCAGAAATTTCATAAGGCAAAAATAAAACCTTGTCAATTTTGTGACAAGGTTTTATTTTTTCTGTTTAAAATTTAGTTCTGTGATATAAATCACACTGAAGAGTTACATATCATGCTAGCATCCATGTTGAAGGGTTCTCCACACTTTCTACACATGATTGGAAAAATAAAGGGGGGATCGTAAAAGTTTACCAGCACTTTTTCTATTATTTGATATGAAAATATATTTTTCATATCAGTTTGACCCTTCGGGTCATGTAAGTTTAGTTGATTAAAAAATGATTAAAAGGAGGTTTTTACATGCTTAAAAGAGGTCTACTATTCGCATTTCTTCTTTCTCTCATCGTTATTTTAACAGCCTGTTCTTCTGAGACCACTGCTCCATCTGATAAAGCTTCGGAACCAGCTAAAGAACAGGCCCAGCCAACAGAACAACCTGTTAACAAGCCGTCTGAACCAGTTGCTGGTGAACAAGCAAAAGGGGTTGTTCAAAGAACTGATATCGAAAAACTATATGTGGACAGCTGCGGTGGCTGCCATGGACAAACCCGACTTGGGGCCCTCGGGCCAAACCTTTTGCCTGAGCGTCTTTTCTCCGGCATGAAAGAGGAAGATATTTTCAAAGTGATAAAAGAAGGACGTCCTGGAACGCCAATGCCTGCCTTTAACACCGTTTCAAAGGACCGTTCTGACGATGCAACCATTAGGGAACTGATAGAATACCTAAAAACTCCAGTTGCATTAGAGGCTCAAACTTGGTCATTAGAAGATGCCAAGGCTTCATTAGAGGTTATAAATGATGAAAAAACCTTACCAGCACAACCAACCGCCTGGGATCCTAATGAAATTGAAATTGGTGACTTAATGGTTGCCATGGAGCGTGAAACCCGTAAATACGCAGTAATGGACGGTAAAAACCATAAGCTTCTTGGAAAGATTGATGGCTCCTACCGTACACATACCATTCAGTTTGGTCCGGCAGATACTCCTGAAGGACGCTATATGTATGGAATCGGTCGCGACGGTTGGCTCTTTAAAGTTGATATGTATTCGTTTAAAACCGTAAGAAAAGTACGTGTAGGTCTAGATTCTCGTGGAACTGCTGTATCCGCCGATGGTGAATACATCGCAATAAGCAACTATCTGCCAAGCTCCGTAATGATACTTGATAAGTATCTAAACCCGCTTAAATATCTTCCAACCTACGGTATAGATCCGGATGGACAAATCGTTGGAGTGAATGGAAGTCAAAGCCGTGCTGCGGCAATTCTTGATACAGTCATCGATGGAAAACAGATGTTTGTTGTTGCATTAAAAGAAGCGGGACGCGTGTGGGGGATTGATGTATCTAAAGAAGGGGCAGAAAAAGGGTTCCCAATTGTGGTTGATGTTCCAAGGGTAGGACGTATTCTGCATGATGGATTCTTGGATGATAGCGGTCGCTATTTCATGATTGCATCACAAGGCGATAATACGAAGCCAAGTCTACTTGATCCTTCAAAACCTGATAACGGGTTAATGGGTATCGTTGATATGAAGGAAGGTAAACTGGTATCGCAATTACCTGCCGGAATTAAACCCCATCCTGGACCAGGTGCAGTGATACACACTAAGAAAAATGGAGTTCTTTACGCCACACCTGCGATTGGAGAAAACTTAGTAACTTTCTGGAAACAAACAAAAAATGGCTTTGAGGTATACAAGCAAGTTCGTCTTGGTAAAGAAGGAGAGAACGGCGGATCTTTGTTTATTCGCGCCTATAACGGCATAGAAGGAAAAGGCGAAGCCCAAAACTATGTATGGGTAGATATTGCTTTTGCTCCAAACTGGAATAAGGTTTTCGTTATTGATAAAGAATCCCTTGAAGTGGTAAAAGAGATTGACACAGCAGCTATCGCAGGCACTGATCCCCAGAAAACACGTTCAGTCCATCCTGAATATACACAAGATGGGAAATTCGTATATGTAGCTCTTTGGGAAGGAAATGCCGTTCTGGTTTTTAAACCTAATGGTGATTTTGTAACCAAAATTGATGGACCTGTAACACCAACTGGTATTTTCAGCTATGGAGCCCGGGCCGCTGAACCTGGTATTTAAAAAATAATTAACACTTGAACGTTAATTATAATATGAAAAGAGTCCATTCGGAAACATTCCATATGGACTCTTTTTTTTAAAACTGACACCAGGTTCTAAAAGACCGCTTAAACAGTGAAAGTCGCCTATATGTTACATGATAACAGGAGAAAAGGAGGTTGAAATTAAAGGAAAACTTCAGTAAAGTGAAGGGAGTAGATAAGTAGGAGGATTTCAACATGATCACGAAAGAGCATATTGAGCGTATTAATCATCTGGCAAGAAAATCAAAAACCGAAGGTCTTACTGAAAAAGAAAAACAAGAACAGAAAGAACTAAGAGAACTTTACATAAAAACAATGCGACAAAGTTTAAAAAGTCAGTTGGACTCAATAAAAATAATTAATCCTGATGATAAAACATAATTTTATTTTCGATATTGATTAACAATGATTTCCATAATTTTCACGATTGGTTCCAAATCTTTAGGTTGAATTTGTTTGGCTAAAAAGACAATCCTATCAATCATAGAATGATTGTCGATCATTGGTTCTTTCAAGACTGCTAGTTCATTGAAAGTATCTGAAGTATTATTTTTATTAATTTCAATGCTACAATCTACAGAGCTATTATTCGTAACGGAGTGTATATCCTCAATATTTTCAATTTCTGATAAAGAATAGGTTTGGGTAGATTTCGAATCATCATGATAAATAAGGATGTGTCCCTTGCTTTCATCGAACTGAATAATGCGACAAGGGATGTTCATCCTCTTTTTATTTTTATTCACATAAAGTCTTACTAATGTTTTATTAACTATCCATTGTTTCATCATTTTATCCAAAAACATTTAACGTATCTCCTTGCAAGTTAGTTGTTAGATTATGATATCTATCATAGCAGAAGATAGATTTAAAATGCAGGAAATTTTTTTAAACTTTTGCGTCCGATAATATATATTATGTTAACTAATAAAGCAACAAAACAAACTCCTACTCTTAGGAAACCCTGAATGATTAAGAATCCCTCAGCCTTTCAATTTTCTTTACCAGTCGATTTAAATAACTATTACTTAATAAAGCCGCTCCTTCAATAATGGTTCTGGCATATTCTTCACTGGGGGGAATTTCATTTTTTTCTCTTTGGACTACCTCATAGGTGTATGCAGGAATAGTTAAATTGTCAATTTTAATATTTACCAAGATCCTACGGTATGCAGGATTTATAAGATGTTCCCCTGCTCCCTCCCTAATGTCCAAATCCTTTAAATGGTAATGGGGAATCAAGTATAGCACTCCTTCTGTCACAGAACCGGTTTCATAGAGGATATCAGCTACTCCCCTATCATTCCAGTTCTTCGATCTTCTTGTAAAACCAACTCGGTAATTTTCCAATTCAGCTTTCCCCACCACTTTATACTTCGGTACATTCTGCGAAAAAGACTGGCGGTTCATACAGGAGCCATAGGCAAAATAAAGATGCCAAGGCTCAACCTTTCTCTGTTTCCAATTGCCATTAAGAATCAAAGGATATTTTTTTATTAAATTAATTTTCCGATCATCTGGATACCTGTAAACCTGGCATTTCATTACTTGGTGATCATTTGTCCATGCTTCAGTGTACACTCTTTCATACTCATTTAAAGGTGAATGAGCAT
Source organism: Microaerobacter geothermalis (assembly GCF_021608135.1). Taxonomy (NCBI): domain Bacteria; kingdom Bacillati; phylum Bacillota; class Bacilli; order Caryophanales; family Bacillaceae; genus Microaerobacter; species Microaerobacter geothermalis. The sequence continues at coordinate 37,141 of NZ_JAKIHL010000004.1, read as the reverse complement.
CGTGATATCCTTCCAGTAAATCCATAGATTGAAAGGCTTTATCTGGATCATGAAGTTCGATGATCTGACCATGGATATATCCGCTGCCTTCCACGATGGCCGGGTATGGACCAAGATCAAACATCCATCCCCTAATGGTAGCGGGTACCACAGATTTTACTTGATCTTTTATTATATGGTGGTAATACTCCCCCTTCAAAAGGGTTCCATAAACAAATACTCGATCTGTCACTTTTACATTTCCCTCCTTTTCATAAGGTACATGGTTCGTTTCAGTAGATAGATTTATGTTGATAAATTCAAGGACAAAATCAAAGGATTTTAGAATCACTCCAGCCTTTACATAAATTACGAGATCAGATGACAGGCCCGCCCCAGTAATGATTATTGTTTTATCCAATTCCTGTAGCCACTACTTTAGATTACGATCTTTTTAGAAATCCGCATCGTATTATCACCCTTTAAAAATTATTTTAACATCACAATACTTACTTTTTCCAATTGATAAAATATGACTTGCAACTGTTTAATAGAACAGATAGGATATAAGGTAAAGGTTTTTTGGTTAATAAGATCAGGCTTTTTAAATCAGAGAGCTTCTAGTGAGTGGGGGAAAACAGAATGAAAGTAGCAAAATTTGGAGGGACCTCCCTTGCCTCTGCACATCAGATTCGCAAGGTATGTCATATTATTACAGGAGATCCAGAACGAAAGATCATAGTAGTTTCTGCACCAGGTAAGAGATTTAAAGAGGATATTAAAGTAACGGATCTTTTAATTGCATTGGCCAGTAAATTTCTAAAGGATGGCCAAGTAAAGGAAGAGTTAAATGATGTTGTGGTGCGATACCGCGAAATTGCAGAAGGTTTGGAATTACCTGAACATATAGTATATGTCATTGAAGAGGACCTTAAAAAACGTCTTGCTCAGGATACAACGAATCAAAAGAAATTTATGGATTCATTAAAAGCGAGTGGAGAAGACAACTGTGCAAAACTGGTAGCCGAGTACCTCCGGACAATGGGTTATGAAGCTCATTATATCAACCCTCGAGAGGCTGGCTTGCTGGTGAGTAATGAATACAGCAACGGACAGGTTCTACCGGAAAGCTATGAGAGGCTTAAAAAGCTTAAAAACTATTCAGGCATATTAATTTTTCCCGGATTCTTCGGATATACCATCGATGGGGATCTTGTCACTTTCCCCCGTGGGGGTTCTGATATCACTGGTTCCATTTTGGCTGCAGCAGTTAAAGCTGATTTATATGAAAACTTTACTGATGTAGACTCCGTTTTTTCTGTTAATCCAAATATAGTGGAGAATCCAAAAGAAATTAAAAAATTAACATATACGGAAATGAGAGAGTTATCCTATGCCGGCTTTTCTGTATTCCACGATGAAGCTTTGGTCCCCGCATTTCAAGCAAAAATCCCTGTTTGTATCAAAAATACAAATAATCCCAACGCACCGGGTACCTTGATCGTAGCTGAACGGGAGACAACTGATCAACCTGTTTCTGGAATCGCTTGCGATGTTGGTTTTTGCAGTATTAATATAAGTAAATATCTGATGAACCGAGAAGTTGGTTTTGGGCGCAAACTTCTTCAAATATTGGAAGATGAAGGTTTATCTTATGAACATACCCCATCAGGAATCGATAATATTTCTGTTGTCTTAAGAGAATTTGATAAAGAAACAGAAAAGAGAATCGTAGAACGGATTCAAGCGGAATTAAAAGTGGATGACATTTATATCCAACATGATTTAGCCCTGGTTATGATCGTAGGAGAAGGAATGAGACGTTCTGTTGGTATTACTGCAAGGGCTGCCAAGGCTCTTGCCAATGTAAATGTAAATCTTGAAATGATTAATCAAGGCTCTTCCGAAGTTAGTATTATGTTTGGTATAAAGGCTAATGATGCCGATAAAGCGGTGATTGCCCTCTATGAAGAATTTTTTAAAAATCAATAAACTTCAATCCACATTGCATAACTCATCACTATCCCATTTTGGGTTTCAGCATCTCTATTATCGATAGTTGTTCTGTTTCGGCCATAGGATACTCAGATTTTTTTAATGTTATTGTTTTATCCATTCCAGTTTATCCTTATTTGATGACAAAAGTCTTATTAAATTGTAATTTCCTCCAGCAGTTGGTTTAGGTATTTTGGAGCTTTTATCATGCGAGCACCATACCAGCTAAATATTTCTCCATCTACCAGGAAAACCTTAGTATCAGGAAATATTTTTTCTAAGCTTGCTTTATGAGATTCTTTAAAAGGGTATGGTTCAGAAGAGAGAAAAATGAGGTCTGGAGAAAGTTTTTTAAAATCTTCCAGTGACACTTCAGGATACCTCACCGGGTAATCCCGAAATACATTATACAAACCGCATTGCTCCAGCATGGAGTGGATAAATGTATGATTTCCGGCGACCATATAGGGTTTTTGCCAAATCACATAAGCCGCCTTTATTTTATTGGCTTGGTTCAACTTGTCTAAATTCAAAAACTCATGATATATGGCTTCTATCATCTGCTGGGCTTGTTTTTCCCTGTCGGTTATAGAACCGAGATCCTTGATCATTTTTATTGCATCATCGTAGCTTTCAACATTTGTCACATATACGGGAAATTTTCTAGATAATTTTTCTACAATCTCCTTTGGGTTTTCCTCCTTCTCAGCAATGATCAGATCAGGCTTTAAATTTTCGATAACCGAAAACTTGACCTCCTTCGTTCCACCAACAATGGTTACTTCTTTTACTTGATCGGAAGGATGTTTGCAATATCTCGTTCTTCCAACCATTTCATTGGAAATATTTAGCTCAAACAATGTTTCGGTAATAGACGGACATAAAGAAACAATTTTCCTCGGTGGAAAGGGAATGTAAATTTTTCGATTCAAATGATCCTCCACAGCTTTATAATCCATACATTTTCTCTCCCATCAAGTTACATTTTCTCATACAAAAGGCCCATGACCCTTCGGGTCACATATTGATATGAAAATATATGTTCATATCAAAGCTTTTCGTTGCTTCTCATAACGTTCCCGTTCACTCTTATTCAAATATTTTTTGCGAAGCCGAACGGATTTCGGTGTCACTTCCACATATTCATCTTCGTTGATATACTCAAGGGCCTCTTCCAGAGACAATATGCGAGGAATTTTCAATTTTGTTGTTTCTTCCTTTGTGGCGGAGCGAACGTTGGTTGCATGCTTTTCCTTGCAAATGTTTACCACAATATCATTTTCCCGATTGTGCTCGCCGACAATCATTCCTTCATAAACATCTGCTCCAGGGTGGAGAAACATCGTTCCTCTATCTTCAACGGACATTAACCCATATGTGGTTGCAACCCCATTTTCCATGGAAACCAGGACTCCAGCCCGTCTTCCTCCAATTTGCCCGGAAGTTATCGGCTGATAACCATCAAATGAGTGATTCATGACCCCATATCCTCTGGTTTGAGTCAGAAATTCAGTCCGGTAACCAATCAGTCCTCTGGATGGAATTATATACTCCAAGCGGGTCATCCCGAATCCATTGCTGATCATATTGGTCATTTCCGCTTTCCTTTCTCCAAGGGACTCCATCACGACACCTGTATATTCTTCAGGAACATCAATGACCAAATACTCAAACGGTTCACACTTGATCCCCTCCACTTCTTTTACAATCACTTCCGGTTTGGACACCTGTAGTTCAAACCCTTCCCGACGCATCGTTTCAATGAGGATGGAAAGATGAAGTTCACCACGGCCGGAAACGATAAATGAATCACCCGTTTCTGTTTCCTCTACCCGCAGGCTTACATCTGTTTCCAATTCAGCCATAAGCCTTTCCCTTAACTTTCGGGATGTGACATATTTTCCCTCTCTGCCGGCAAATGGACTATTGTTAATCAAGAAAGTCATCTTTAATGTGGGTTCATCAATATTTAGCAATGGCAATGGCTCCGGATGTTCCAAATCAGTCACAGTTTCACCAACATGGATATCTTCCAGGCCTGGGACGGCAATTATGTCTCCTGCAGATGCTTCTTCAATTTCAATACGTTTTAACCCTTCAAAGCCAAAAAGTTTGACAATTCTTACTTGTTTAATTGACCCGTCTCTTTTGATTTGAGCCACTGTCTGCCCTTTTTTAATCCTACCGCGATGAATCCGTCCAATGCCAATCCGTCCCAGATAATCATTATAATCAAGCATCGTTACCTGCATTTGCAGAGGAGCCTCTGTCTCCACTTCCGGGGCTGGAATGGTTTGAATAATTGCCTCATAAAGGGGCTGCATATTCGTCCCCAAATCCTCTGGGTCCCTGCTTGCAGCACCATTTACTGCAGAAGCATAAATAACCGGAAAATCCAGCTGTTCCTCAGTTGCATCAAGATCAATAAAAAGATCATATACTTCATCAACCACCTGAGCTGGTCTGGCATTTTCCCTATCCATTTTATTGATGACCAAAATCGGAGTCAGATGTTGTTCCAGAGCTTTTTTCAGTACAAATCGGGTTTGAGGCATACAACCTTCAAAGGCATCAACAATAAGCAACACACCATCCACCATTTTCATAATCCGTTCCACCTCGCCGCCGAAGTCAGCATGGCCAGGGGTATCTAAAATATTAATCTTATACCCTTGATACTGGATGGCTGTTGTTTTCGCCAGTATCGTGATTCCCCGTTCACGCTCCAGATCATTGGAATCGAGTGCTCTCTCTCGGACCTGTTCATTTTGACGGAAAATGCCGGATTGAATCAACAATTTATCCACCAGGGTGGTTTTTCCGTGATCAACATGGGCAATGATCGCAATGTTTCTAATATCGTCTCTCTTTATAAACATGAGTTGTACTCCTATCTCTCCATATTTTTAACTCTAAAAATATACTATAGTTTTCTCTGAAAGGAAAGATCTTGCGGATTATACTGTATGTTTAATGTTTTCTGAATTAATGCTTCTTTCCTCTTCTTGGACCATTGTTTTATTTCATATTCCCGTCTCATTGCCTCTTCTTTGGAGAAGAACACTTCGAAATGGACCAAACTAACAGGAGTACGTCCTCTTGTGTATTTTGCTCCTTCTCCCTTATTATGTTTATGGATTCGTTCCGCCAATTTTGTGGTGTATCCGGTATAAAGGGTTGAATCCTTACATTTTAAAATATAGACATAGTGCATGAAGATCATCTCCAACACTGTTTTATCATTAATCTTCATTTTCTCAAAGCTAGTGATAAATAGCAAATGAACAAATCTGTTAGAGTACGATTAAATTCATTTGCATTTCTTTTTCAACTGTGATATGCTTGTAAAGCAGTATAAAAAGATGTGAAGAACTAAACGATCTTGCGGCCTCTTGTTTGACAGGTATGGACGAAAGTTGTTATAGGTATTCCGCTTTTTTTGCAAAAAATAATTTTTAAGGAGGCCCAATACAATGATTGGAAAAGTAAAATGGTTTAACTCAGAAAAAGGATATGGTTTTATTGAAAAGGAAGATGGTGGAGATGTTTTTGTCCACTTTACTGCGATACAAGGAGAGGGTTTTAAAACCCTTGAAGAAGGTCAACAAGTAAAGTTTGATGTTGTAGACGGAAATCGCGGACCTCAAGCCGCAAATGTTGTTCGATTTTAAGTAATCATCAGAGAATGTGAAAAAGCATTTTCCGATATGACGGAAAGTGCTTTTTTTATGATCTTATCCATCATCGATACCTTAACATTATAATTTTATAAATTGAGGAAAAAGATATTAGTAAGTAATTTTTAAAGGAGTTTTGAATATGACAACATTTTATGAGTTCGGATTAAGTCATTCTGTCATTCGAGCCATCAACAACATGGGATTTGAGGAAGCAACACCGATACAAGGTCAAACGATTCCCATCGCTTTAAAAGGAGAAGATTTAATTGGTCAAGCACAGACCGGAACGGGAAAGACTGCTGCATTTGGCATTCCATTAATAGAAAAAATGGAAGTTGAGTCAGGACATATTCAGGGACTAATTATTACTCCTACAAGGGAATTAGCCATTCAAGTTGCAGAGGAATTAAACAAGATCGGGGAGTTTAGAGGGGTGCGTACACTACCCATCTATGGAGGGCAAGATATTAACAGACAAATTAAATCGTTAAAAAAGAAGCCATCTGTCATTGTCGGGACTCCTGGTAGAATAATGGATCATATGAGAAGAAATACCATTCGTCTTACCCAGATAAAAATGGTCGTTTTGGATGAAGCGGATGAAATGATGAATATGGGTTTTATAGATGACATCAAAGCCATCCTTCAGGAAATTCCTGATCATCGACAAACTCTCCTTTTCTCCGCAACGATGCCTGAACAAATTGCTAAACTGGCTGAGCAATTTATGAAAAACCCAAAACAAATCAAAATTAAGGCAAAAGATGTTTCACTGCCCGCCATTGAACAACATTATATTGAAGTCCCTGAAAAACAAAAGTTTGATGTCCTTTGCCGACTAATAGATATTCAATCTCCAAACCTGGCCATTGTTTTCGGAAGGACAAAACGAAGAGTAGATGAACTTTCAGAAGCACTTAACAAGCGTGGCTATTTGGCGGAAGGGCTCCACGGAGATCTTACCCAGGCCAGACGAGAAATCGTTCTAAGACAATTTAAGGAAGGAATCATTGATATTCTTGTAGCGACTGATGTGGCTGCCAGAGGATTAGATATCAGCGACGTCACTCATGTGTATAATTTCGATATTCCGCAGGACCCCGAGAGTTACATCCATCGGATAGGACGTACTGGCAGGGCAGGAAAAACAGGACTGGCTACGACGTTGGTTACACCTCGGGAAATGGACCATCTCAAAAGCATTGAACATCTTACCAAAAGAAAAATAATACGCAAGCCAGTCCCCACTTTACATGATGCTATTGAAGGAAAACAGCGACTAACGGTGGAAAGATTAGAGCAATTTATAGAACAAGATGGCAATATTGACAGATATAAGGCTCTGGCGGAAAAACTGCTGAAAGAAAATGACTCAGTCACTCTATTAGCCTCAGCGCTAAAAATGTTAACAAAACAACCAAACACTGATCCAATCACCCTAACTGAAGTAGAGCCATTAAGAATCAGAAAGTCAAAAAATAACTTTAGGCCATTCAGACAAAAAGAAAAAAATTCTCAACGGCAAGGCGGAAAAAAAAGAAAGAAACAGTTCAGCCACTAACGGACAGCCTTCGAGTTCGTGCTTTAGCGTTGGGGCTAAAGCACGGGAATTAACCTTCAAACTGACTCCACCTTTGAGATACTCAGATGTTTTTGAGGGCTCCGTTCTTTAGATTTGAAGCGGACCTGAATCAGTTCCCTTGACGAACTCGAATAGAGGACGACGAATCTTTTATTCCACATCTAAAGTCATCGGATAAAAAACTTAATTTTCTCTAGTCTTGATATGGATCTGCTGCTGATAAATGCGGCTGATCCTTTTCTTTAAGTATTTCATTTCTCTCGTACATCAGTTGCAAGTTTTTTTTGTATTCGTCTAACTCATCCTTTTTTAATCCTGTATCCAGAGTCAAATGAACAGAGTTCTTTTTTAAAATTGCATTCACCCGATTTTTTAAATCTAAAACTGTTACAGGCTGATTGGTTAAATCAGCTATAGAGCCCATGGTATGGCTATCAATTTGAAGCACATTAGACATTTGATTTTCGCTAAGGTGACTTTCTCCTGCCAGTTCATAATATTTTTTGATAAGTTCCGCCCTCTCTATTCCGCTTCCTGATACCAATAGAAAGGCTTGTACTGCTACCCCTTCTCGGCGGCGCCTTTGAGCGATACCGGCAAATTTAATTCCATTAATACCAAGGTCATATCGTCCAGGGCAGTATGAACCCTTGATCTCTCCTGCATCAATTCTTTTCCCTAGGGGCTCTAATATTTCCTTAATCAATTGATACATAAATACATAACCGTATTTAATATTTGAAAAAGGATCTTTGACTGGCAAAATAACAGATAGATTTAATACATTCTTATCTAATACAACAGCGGCTCCTCCAGAATTGCGAACAATCGTTTCGTACCCGGCATCTTGCAAAAACTTGATTCCTTTATAAACTCTTGGTAGCCGAGCATCTCGAATTCCCAGTACCACTGTGTTGTCATGTGACCAAATGTGAATAACCGGAGAAGAAAGATTTTTTCCCACAAATGTGCACAGCGTGTCATCCACGGCAAAAGAATGTATTGGCAGATCACTTGTGTTATGATTCACACGATCAATTATTCTCCACGCGTCTCTAAAAAACATTTCATTATGTTCAATCATAATCTACCCTTCTTCACAGACTGGATTTGTTATATATACAGCAACTTTAATTCTTACTATTATTTTTCCTTCGGTTATTTGCATGCAATAACCGAGACATTCTCTCTTCTGTCAGTTTCGACGGCAGTGGGTTTGCTTTTATATTTTTATTCCCTCTTATCCAATGAGTCGAAAGGGAGAACCGTCTTAAGGCGACATCCAGGGGAAAGAGCAGCAACGCTAAAAGTAAAAGAAACAGGGAAAGATCTTCATAGCCCTTAATCTTTTCCAGGCTTTCACGATCAAAGACATCCCCTGGTTCGGTCAATACCCTTCCCCACCTGCCTCCACCACCGGAAGCAATTCCACCTCTTTCTTTACCAGTTCAGGAGTATCGATAATGGCCTTTACCCCGGTCAACAGGTCATTGGTCTGAATCGTAATCTGAACAGTTTTACCCTCTATCATAATAGATTCTAACTGCCACGGTTTTTCCTTAAATCCCCCATCCAGATGGCTAGATAGATTTGTTTCATAAATATAATGGGATAAAAACGGGAAATAACAGCAAAAAGCAATGACAGAACAAAACCCGGAATAGAGGCATAAAGCATCCCTCTAAAGAGCTGTTCTAACCAAAGTCTTCTTTTCATGGGTTTTAGCAAATAGATCAATTCCCTCTTGTCACTCCACCCTTTCTGACGTAGCATAATCATACTCCTTTTACCTTGATCTTCACTTTTACGACTCCACTAAATTAAGTTTTCTTGATACGAAAAGGTTTCATATTGGGTCTCAACTTTCGAATGCTGAAGAAGAGCAAGGCACTGATCATCAAGGCGTAATAGCCCAAAAATATGTGCCAGAGTTGAAAATCCACCTGCCGATTGACGATTCCCCTAGCAAAATCTGGTTCAAATATACTGACCAGAGCTGCCCCGGGATTAGCTCCCATGAGAAATAAAGCAATCATGTTGGCCTGCTGGCTGGAACCAGGTACCTTAAAGAATTCAGTGAGAAAAATAGCCAGAAAAAATGTTCCGGCAAAGATAAAAAGAACCGTCCCATAAGTGACAATCGTGGATACCATGGTTTTTTTGAATAACGTTGAAAAGAATATTCCCAAGGTTCCCAAGATCAGCATGGTAAACAAAAATATGCCAAAAGTGGCCACCAATTGCCCTGGAGAAACTCCGCCATATAAAAATACAATGCTATAGAGGGGCAGAGTCGCAACAATCATCAGCGACAAAAAGGCCAATGATGAAAACAGCTTGCTTAAAATGATAGAAGTGGAAGACTGTTGGGTGGTCAGCAAGATGTTCAATGTCTGCCTCTCCCGTTCTCCACTGATCGCGCCTGCCGTTAATCCAGGGGTTACAAAGGCTATCAGAATCATCTGCATGATGGACAAAACGATAAAAAACTCTTTACTGTTATTGGGGTTAAAGGTTCCTTGGAACCTATCCATCGTTAAATACATAAACGCAAAGGCGACTGACCCAATGGCCAGGAGATAAAACAGAATAGCCAGGGTAGATTTCAATGAACGCATACGCAACCGAATTTCCTTGTCAAGAACGGGATTAATCCAGATTTTTGCCCATTTCACGAGGAACTATCCTCCTTTGTAATTTCAAGAAAAATATCTTCTAAATTCGTTCTTACTTCAGAAAATGAGACAATCGGCAAATTCTGTGCAATCGCCAATGAAAGCATGGATGCTTGCTGTTCATCCGTCCCTTCGTATGAAATCAATATTTTGCAAGAATCCTGATCATCTACAGTAACAGAAGAAACAAGGGGTTGATTTTCAAAGAACCGGACGGTTGCTTCAAGATGTTGAAGGATGCGAATCTGCAGCAAACGGCTGCCTTTTAGTTTCTCAATTTCGGAAACTTTTCCGCTGGCAACCAGTCTTCCATCTTCAATTACGCCAATTTGATCACAAAGTTCGGATAACTCGGGTAAAATATGGGAGCTAATCAGGATGGTTTTTCCCATGGAGCGAAGCTCCTTTAATATTTTCCTCATCTCAATCCGTGCCCTTGGATCCAGTCCGGAAGCAGGTTCATCCAAAATGAGAACATCCGGGTCATGAACTAGGCATCTGGCTAGGCAAAGCCTCTGCTTCATTCCCCGGGACAAGGTATCCACATAAGCATCGGATTTCTGGGACAGATTTACCAATTCCAATAGCTGGGGAATCATCTGGTTCATCTCTATTCTTGAAATTCCATAACTGGCCCCAAAAAAATAAAGATACTCCGACACCTTGAACTGATCATACACCCCAAAAAAATCCGGCATGTATCCGATATGTCTTCTCACCTGTTTGGGATGGGTTGTCACGTCATATCCGGAAACCATGGCTCGACCAGAGGTAGGAGCCAAAAGAGTGGCCAAAATGGACATCGTCGTCGATTTGCCTGCACCGTTTGGTCCGACAAAACCGTAAACCACCCCTCTATCGATTTGCAGATTTAATTGGTCAAGGGCAGTGAAATTTCCATACTTTTTTGTTAACCCCTCTGTTTTAATCATTTCTCAATCACTCCCTTTACCTGGATGGTAGGCTTTTCAAACCCACCGTCTCTGGTGGTCGTTAAACGAATCCTTACCCGATTTCCCTTGATATAAGAAGGTGGATCATCCAACTTAGCAGTTGGGCCAAATATCCTCTCCCATTGGTTCTTTCCCCAGTTGTACAAGTCATATGATACAAACGGGGGATTATCCAAACGCAATTCCATTTGGTCCACTTTTCCCTTTTCAGGGACTGGCAGCATAAACTCCAATTCTGCTGTTCCCACACCCATATATACCCTTTGTAACCCTTCCGGCTGATAATCAGTGGTCAATTGATTGACTGATGGATTGACATATCCATGGGGAATAGCGAAGGTATTTCCATTCTGAATAGAAACATTCAGGTTTTGGTAGATAAGAGATAAATGATTATCCGATTTTACCTTTTCGTTTACTTCATACTGAAAGACAGGTTGATCCACCCAACCAATGATCATTGGCAGGTTAAATTTCTCTTTCGGGCTTGTCGTGAATGTTCCAGGCTTTACCGGTGTCGCATAGGCTACTCGATCATTAGTTCTTAATACCTGTTCCAACAGGGAACCCTTGCGGGAATCATAATTGGCATTGGGCTGGTAAGGACTGTTGTAATATTGACTATACATTTGATAAACCAGATCCATGTCAGGAGACAGATTGCCAATCCCCTGAAGTCCAATTTGAACATCTACTTTCTTGTTTTCCCCTTTTTTCATCGACCCAAGTTCCACATACTTACGCCCGACAAGAATTCTGGCATCGTTCATATCGAAGGAAGTCTCATTGGTCACTATCCCGGTCAGCCTTCCCTCGCTCAAGCGAAGATCACTGTCAATCCGACCATAGGATTCCGGCATGAGATCAGCATACACCTTTTGTACTGACCAGTAATCCACATCTAGGAATTCAACCTGACTCTTATTTTGGGTTTGGGAGATCAGGATAGAGCTTGCTTTTTCCATCGGATTTTGCATAAACCTGCTGCTGATGGGAATCATCTGTTCCGAAGAAGTCAGACGGTAATCCCCTCCTCTGGGGACAAAAATGGCAGAAGCGGCGCGCCCTTTTCCATTTCCCATTCCATCCAGTTCCACAACCGCCAGGGTATGTTTTAGTACACCGCCCAATCGTTCAGAGGCACCAGTTACAAAAATAATCAAGGAAAAAAGGACTCCGGCAGATGGAATAATCACCCACATCCATTCTCTTTTATCAAATCGTTTTAATATCAAATAAAGACCGAAGGTGATAAGCAAAATATAGATGACAAAGGAAATCATGAGCAGACTGACAGATGGAACCTTTAAATCAGGGAATCTTTCAACTCCGTTCATAAGGGAATACATCCGATCAAACAGCCGACTGTAGTTCAGTTTTTTATAGAAAAATTCCGGACCTATCTCCTTGAAAACATTGCTCCACAATTTGCTATTTCCCTTCCATGAAGAAAAGGGTTCCGCCGTTAGATCATAGGCCGTATAGATGACTTGACCCTGTCCATATGAACGAATCGTAATCCCGGGGATCTCTTCAAACGAAACGATTACCTTTCCTTCTGCAAGATCACCGACAGACAGCGTAACTGGTTGGGGAGAATTGATTTCCTCTTCCGCATAAGAACTTAAGGATGATAATTCTTTGCTCTCTCTGGTTCCTCTAGGGATCACTGGAGAAATATCTGAAAAAGGCAGGACTGTTTCCCGATAGGATCCACCTCCAGAAAGAATCATAACTCCACCTGAGCGAATCCATTCTTTAATGGCATTCATTTGAACTGAAGTTAAAGTATCCGCCGGGAATCGGTCAACAACCAGAATATCTAATGAATCCAAATTCTGATAATGATCAGGTATATCCTTTTCACTTAGAAAAACCATTTCCGGTCTTGCACTTCCGGAAATGGGATTTGATACGGTTAAAAAGAATTTTAACCCATCCGGATCTTTCGTTAATGCTCCAATTAAAAGCTCTTCCGGTTGAACGAAATCACTGACAATTCGTATCTTGTTGGCTAATTCCACAGGTTTTCCCTTTTTATATCCTCCTTCATAAAAGGAAACCTCCAGGTTTTTAGGGTTAAAGGGGTTATAACCAACCGGCAGGGATAAACTGATTTCCTTCACTCCCCCTTTAGATAAACTCATTGGAAATGTGTAAGTACCATACCACTGCTCATCAGGGGCAGCCTTAACAACCAGGTCTCCTGAAACTTCATCTCCCTGGTTGGTAATCGTCACATGAATTGGCGCCCATCTGGATTGCTTGATTTTTCCATGAAGTCCTATCTCCACCTTAATATCTACAAGTCCTTCAGCTTCAACTGGTGAAAAAGATAGGATGAATATTAGGATAACAGCTATAGGGATCCACTGTTTCATCAAAAATCCTCCCGAATTTGGTATGTCTATAGATGTGGAACTTTAGTTCCGTCTCTATTTATTCTCTACTATTATTAGACGGTTGGAAATGTATAAAAGTTTCATTTATTTCCTGATTAAAACACCTGAAACAAAATTATATTTTATCAAGTCACTTTCTTCCAAGTAGTAAACTTAGTATATCGTACGACCGAAGGGTTTCAGAAAAAAACCTGTATCTGTAAAAAGATACAGGTTGAAAGTTATCCATTTTATTGTGAACGGAGCAAACACATTTTCTTCTGAACGGTTAAATAGAATAGCAGCAAATACTCGGAAAATTACGATAAAGATGCCGCCACTTATGCTCCCGCATATGATCTATGGGTAAGTGGCGGTAAACCCTAAACAGGTTCGCTGCATTGAAGGGATCTTTAATCATTAAGATCCAGTACAAAGGCACGCTCATCACACTTGGGAAACTTGGGGCAATTGATACACTCACGCCACACCTTATGCGGCAGCACATCCATGGCTACTTCCGTAAATCCGCATTTTGAAAAAAACTCAGGCTGATAAGTTAAAGCAAATACCCTTGGCAGTTCCATTTCTTTTGCCTCGTTTACCAGGGTTTCGACTAATTTACGTCCTATACCTTGTCCGGCGTAATCAGGATGAATAGCCAAGGCTCTAATTTCGGCCAAATCACTCCAAAGTAAATGCAAACCGCCTGCTCCCACCACTTGGCCATCATAATCAGCAACGGTAAATTCCCTTAATCCTTCATAAAATGAATTTCTGGACCGTGCCAGCATCAATCCTTTTTGTGCATAAAGATTGATTAACTCATGCATTGTTTCAACGTCACTCATTTTCGCCTTTCTAAATGTAAGCATTAACAACGATCCTTTCATGTAAGTATAATGTATAATAATACTCTTAAGTGTATTTTTTTGCAATAGAAAATATGTAAATTTTGCTCTTCATAATTTACAAATAAGTAGAAGGAAGACAACAACTACCAAGATAAAAATCAGCGAAACCAAAATCATAAGCTTTACACACTTTACAATATCATCCGGTTGAATGGTGCGAAGTAAATCCCCCATTTTTGCCCGATGGGATGCAATCCCTTGATAATAATTGGTTCCGCCAAGTTGAATTCCTAAAGCACCGGCAACGGCAGCCTCTGGAAAACCACTGTTGGGACTGGGATGTTTTCTCGCATCCCTTAAAGTAATCTTCCATGCATTGGAATAATTATAACCTTTAATCCAACTTGCCAAAACGATCAAAAGAAAAGTGAGCCTTGCTGGAAGAAAATTCAAGACATCATCAAAACGGGCAGAAGCCCATCCCAAATTTCGATATTGCTCATTTTTGTATCCCACCATAGAATCTAAAGTATTAGCCGCCCGGTAAGCCATGGCTAGCGGTGCTCCCCCAATCATTGCATAAAAAAGAGGAGAAATAATGGCATCCACCATATTTTCTGCTACTGTCTCCACCGCACCGCGGGAAATCTCTTTTTCATCCAATGATTCCGTATCTCTACCTACCACCATCGACAAGGTTCTTCGAGCTTCAATTACATCTTTATTAAGAAGGCAAACATAGATTTTCAAGCCTACATCCTTCAGTCCCTTAACGGCGATTGTTGTTGAAATCAGCCAAATTTCCATAATCCATGATAAGATCGGATGAGCCATGGATAAAGCTTTCAGCAGCAGGTATACAATGAAATAGCTCCCACCTGCAATAATTATAGGAAAAAGCATTCCCGCATACTTGAGATAAACCTCCCTTTTAAAAATTCTCCGGATCATCCTCTCCAAAAAGGTAATCGATTTCCCAATATATACAACGGGATGGGGGAAATTTCTGGGATCCCCAATGATAATATCTATAAAATATGCCCCTGCAATCATGAACGCCAATGTCATTCCATTCCTCCATTATTAGGTTTTACTATTCCGTTCTTCTCACCCACGGCTTTTAGTGCATTTAATAGTTTGCAATTTTCACCCCGTGAACGGACCGCAATGCGAAAGTCACGGGAGGTCAGCCCAGGATACATGGAGCAATTGCGTATTAATATTCCCTTTCTTCCCAACTGCTGCTGTATACCAGTTGCAGTGAATCCGAGAGGCAATCGAACGAGAAGAAAATTGGCTTCACTGGGCCACACCTGCCATCCTAAATCATTTCTAATCGATTCAATTAAAAAGTTTCTTTCTTTCCTGATCAGTAATCTGGTTTCTTCTTCATACTCTGTTTGGTTTAAACATACTGCACCTGCCACAAGAGCAAGCTGATTAACACTCCAGGTTATTTGTTTATTCTTCATTTTTTTGATCATATCAGGGGATGCAATGGCAAACCCCAATCTTAAACCGGGAATGGCATAAAATTTGGTTAGTGAACGAATAATGACCACCTTGGGGTAGATTTCTAAAATCGATAGGAGTCCCAATTGTTTAGAAGAAGAAAGAAAATCTATAAAAGCTTCATCCATTACCAGATATGTATCGGTTTCATCCGTCCATTTGGCCATCTGCTTCAACTCTTCATCGGAATAGGTTACCCCAGTTGGATTATTCGGGTTTCCTATAAACACCAAGTCACATTTCGTAAACAATTTAAATAATTGATTAAAATCGGGTCTTAACGTGTCACGGTCAGAAAAACAACCTATAACATGGACTCCAAAGCTTTTTGCCATTTTCTCATATTCTGAAAAACACGGATAAACGACACCTACTGTTTTTGGCTCCAAACCAAGAATAGCTAGAGCCATACATTCGGCAGCCCCATTTCCCACTAAAAAGAAAGATTGAGGCAACTTAAATTTTTCAGACAACATACGTGTAAACTTCCGGTGGGCCGGATCCGGATAATGCTGTACCCATTTCCAATCCTCCTGAATTCTGCTGAAAAGTTCCTGCGGTGGACCCAAAGGATTAATGTTGGCACTGAAATCAATCCATAGATCGGGGTCAATAGAAAATTTTTCTGATGCCGTAAACAAATCTCCACCATGTCCAAATTGTTCAATCCAAGCCATAAAAAACAATTTCCTCCTTTCCCTCCATTAACAATTTAACAGGATAATTTTAGATGTCAATAAAGAAAACTCGCCGATTGGCGAGCCCATGGGCAAAGAAAAAGGCGTAGTTACCCTTATGCGACATAAGAAAGTATAAATAAAAGATTTATACTTCTTATTAGCCAAAAAACCCTTCTGAGTCATGGATCAGAAGGGAAATATCAAAAATTCGTTGCTTTAGCCTGATAACTTATTTAATGCTACCGCTATTTTGGCACCTGCTTCAGCGTTGTGTTTAACCAAGGCAATATTTGTTTGAAGACTAATTCCACCTGTTAATTCCTTCACCTTATTCAATAAAAATGGTGTAACTTTCTTGCCCTTTATTCCTTTTATCTTTGCCTGTTCAAGAGCCGTATCAATTGCCTCTTGAACCTTAGATTCTTCCATAGCGTCTTCTTCAGGTACCGGATTTGCGATAACCAGTCCACCATGTAAGCCCAATTCCCATTTTGTCTTAATTAGGGTTGCCATCTGATTAGGAGTGTCGATTCTGTAATCCACTTTAAATCCGCTTGTCCTAGTATAAAATGCTGGAAAATCATCGGTTTTATATCCGATTACTGGAACTCCGCGGGTTTCCAGATATTCCAATGTTCTTTCGATATCCAAGATTGATTTTGCCCCGGCACAAACCACCGCTACGTTGGTTTGCGCCAACTCAGTCAAGTCGGCAGATATATCCAATGTATTCTCACCTTCAAGGTGTACGCCTCCGATTCCACCTGTTACAAAAATATCTATTCCTGCCATTTTTGCGCAGATCATCGTAGCAGCAACCGTCGTCGCTCCATTTTTATTCATAGTCAAGATGTATGGAAGGTCTCTTCGGCTAACTTTTTCAATCTCCTGACTAACAGCAAAAAACTCCAATTCATCTCGAGTCAACCCAATTTTAATTTTTCCATTGATAATTCCTATGGTAGCCGGGACAGCCCCGTGATCTCTGATGATTTGTTCGACATCCCTAGCCGTATTCACATTTTGAGGGTATGGCATACCATGTGAAATAATAGTAGATTCCAGTGCAACAATTGGCTTCCCTAACCTTTTTGCTTCCTTCACTTCCTCGGTATATTCAATCCATTGTTCAAGCCTCATTTTTGTCCTCCTCGCATCTATTGGTTTAAGTAGGAATAAAGTATTCCCGAATTAAGATTAGAAACGGTGTTTTTCGTCTGTAACGTAAGGGATGCTGCAGTTATTCCTAATCGTGAAGCCGAAATCAATGATTCCCCTTGAACAATACCAAATATGACACCCGCTACTAACGCGTCTCCTGCTCCCGTAACATCCACGGGAGTAATTTTGGGGACAGCCACATGCTCACTAATCCCATCGGCTTCAATATAAATCCCATTTGATCCAAGAGTGAGAATGACTTGTTCAACCCCTCTCTTCCTTATCATCTCGGAGGCCAGTTTACAATCATAAATACTTTCAATGCTGATTCCTGACATGATTTCCGCTTCATCTTTATTTGGAAAAATTATGTTCACTCCATCCAGTTCATCAGGTAGTTTCTTCGCTTTTGTGATGGATACAGGATCAACACACAGAAAGAGGCCTTCTTCTTTACATCTCCGAATCATATTGGATAAGACATTCATTGGAAGATTGGCATCAAGAAAAATGATTTGTGAAGAAGCAATATGGGACCACCTCTCCATGATCATTTCCCAAGTCAAAGCATCATAGATTTCCATATCAGCCAAAGCAATAACCATCTCACCGTTTTGATCAAGAACTGCAGTGTAATTCCCCGATCTTTGTTCAGGTAAAGTGATGGATTGGCTTATATCGACATGATGCTTCCTTGTTTCATCCAGTAACCATGATCCCTCGCTATCTTTCCCTACAACCGTAATTAACGATGTGGAGCACCCTAGTCTCCCAAGATTCTCAGCAACATTTCTTGCAACCCCTCCACAGGATTGGGAGGAATGAACCGGATTAGATGTATGAAATTGTATAGAACTTAATGACTCCATCTTGCGGTCAATATTAGCCCCACCAATACACACAATGTGTTTTTCCTTTGGTAATACATAGGCACGGCCTAAAATTTTTCCATCTTTCATTAATTTGGAAATATAACCTGCTACTGCTGAACGGGTAATTCCCAGCTTATTAGCCAGATCCTTCTGTGAAATAAACGGATTTTCTTTAATTAATGATAAAATTTGACTTTCCTTATCACTCATAAGCTCACCCAACTTATAAACTTTTGTTACTATTATAAACAAATGTTTATAATTAATCAACCTCACTATCGCGTGTTGATTAACACCTAAATGCCATGATCAACATAAAATAAACAAAGTGGAAGTACTATTCATCTTCTTTAGAAGGGAGAGAAGTGGTTGGGAAAATATGCTAAAATTTTACGAACACCCATTATTGCCGTTACCGGAAGTGCCGGAAAAACAACAACGAAGGAATTCATTGCTTCTATTCTCAACAAAAGATGGAAAATATTTAAAACAAGAAGGAATTTAAATCACTTTTCCCATACAGCGAAGTATGTGAAAGAAATTAATTCTTCCCATCGAGCCATTGTATTGGAATACGGAATGAAACGATTAGGAGACATTAGAAAACATTGCTTTTCCATCCAACCCAACATTGGAATCATCACTAATGTTGGAACAGCACATATTGGAAACTTTAATGGAGAAATCACAGGAATAGCCAGAGCAAAATCTGAATTGATTAAACATATGAATTCCCGAGGAATATTGATTCTTAATGCAGACGACCAACAATCAAAGTTACTTGAAACAGATGGATTTAAAGGGAAAATCCTAACGGTAGGAATAATGAATGGAGATTATATTGCGAAGAATATACGTTATGCAGATCATGGCATGACCTTTCAAGTAAAACTGGATGGTGAAGATCATCACTTTTTTATTCCGATTTATGGACAGCACAATATTTACAATGCTTTGTTCGCAATATCAGTTGCCCATCTACTCGGATTTTCACCCTTCGAGATAAAAACTGGATTAAGAACTTTTCATAAAGCAAAACAGCGTCTGGTTGTGTATCACTACAGAAAGAAGATAAAAATTATTGACGATACATTTAGTGCTAATCCTCATGCGATGAAGGCCGCCATCGATGTTTTATCTCAGATCGGTACTGGAAGAAATATTGCCGTCTTAGGCAGCATGTTAGAAATGGGAAAGTATTCCTCAAAAGGACATCAAGAAGTTGGACATTATTTGGCAAACAAAAGAGTTGATTATCTCTTTACTTATGGAATCTCAGCCCGAAGGATTGGGGATAGTGCCGTCAAAAATGGTTTTCCTACCCATAGAGTAAAGCATTTTACCTCCAAGGAACAATTGCAGAAATATCTTTTAGAAAAGGTCATTCCTCATACAACAATCCTGGTAAAAGGTTCCCACGGATTAAAAATGAATTATATTGTGCGCTATTTAAGCCGTAGATTAAAGGGGAAAAGGTAAAAAGAAGCCATTAAAATATGTTGCGTGGCTTCTTTATTTTTATTTGGCTCTCCCTTTGATAAGTTTGGTTGTTCTTACCCAAACTCTATTCATCGTATCCAAGTCTTTTTTAGTGATATATCTATCGGGATAATTTAAAAAAAATCGAATAGGCAGGACTCTGAATTTTATCTTTTTACCTAAGTAATACCGATGAACCCATGTTGGGATATAACTGACCCGAGAAAATCTTACTTTTCCGTTAATATCCTTCATTACTGTGATACATAGAATTATACTGCTTTCCGTATCTATGTTATTTCTCATTCTGTCAGAAATGAAATTTCCTAAGGAGTATATTACCAACTTCTTATTATCTTTTACATACATGGGCTGAAGCACATGAGGATGTGACCCCAATATGATATCTGCTCCCCAATCCAATAAATTATCTACTAATGTCCGTTGTCCATATCCGGGGGAATGGCGGAATTCCCTACCAAAATGAAGGGCAATAATCACAAGGTCCACTCTCGATTTCAAATATGAGATTTCTGCTTTCATCTTTTTATCATGAATGCGGTTAACCATCCACGATTGAGGGACCGGTAAATAATTGGTTCCATAAGTGTAGGCTAAAATGCCAATTTTAATCCCATTTACTTTTATAATCAAAGGTTTTCTAGATTCTTCCACGCTTCTAAAGGTACCGGTATGCTTAATTTCGTTTGAATCAAGAACCTGTAACGTTCTTCTAAGTCCACTCTCACTACGGTCCATACAATGGTTGTTTGCCGTTGTTAAAACGTCAAATCCTACTCTTTTTAATGACCCGGCTAATTCATCTGGACAATTAAACATGGGATATTGAGTTTTAGGATTTTTTCTTTCATACAATCGTTCTCTTCCGGAAAACGTCGTTTCCAGATTTCCTATCGTAAGGTCTGCCTTTCTAAGATAAGAGGCTACTTCTTTAAACATACCATCAAACGAATAGCGGTTCGTGCCCGAAATTTGTGCGGAGTCTATTTGCTTTTGCCACATGAGAATATCTCCAACAGCAGCAATTCTAACCTTTGTAGTCATAGGATACTCTTTTCCTCCTTATCATGATTTTAATATATGCAAGTAGGCTTTAATCTGCGATAACAGCATAAAAAAGAGCCTCGAATAATCGAGACTCAAATACAAATAAAATCCAGCTGATTAAAAAATACTCCACTTATATTTATTCTGTCAAATGACCAAAATATTTATAAAAGATATTTGAAAAGAGGAAAAGTGTATGCTATGGGTCGCTATTATTTTGTTTTCGATCGTGATCACCATGCTCTTCTTATCATGGATTACATCTTTAACTGTAAAATCTAAACCTCACGTGAAACGGAACAATGTGATTCCTTTCGAGCAATTTGAAATGAGGAGATTTTCACGGTCGGTAAACCACTTATTCGCTCCATTTCCAAAAAAGAAACATAAAAAACATTCGCGAGCAAAATTTTAATAATTTTAAGTTAACGTAATTTATATTATGTTAACTATAAACCCTGCTATCATTCTTTATTACTGCCCTTTCTTTTTTGGAGTCATTTTTTTACTTTTTCTTTTAGTATGATCTCCAATTCTCCCAAGATCCATTAACAGGGATTCATTAATTTCAAAATGAGCCTCTGCGAATAGCTTGGCCAAATACTCAATAGGTGTTCTTGCTACCTCTTTATACATTTTTCTCGTATAAAGATGACGGGCATTTGGCAGTTCCCTCTTTAATTGATTTCTTAATTTATTTCCCGAATCATCGGCATCAACCAAAATATACACTTCCTCTTCTTGAAGCGGCAGAATCATTTCCTCAATTTTATCGTCACCTAATGTACCAAACGTGCAAACAATTTCTACAGGCTCATTAAGAATAGACATTAACCTTTCCTTATCGGTTTTTCCTTCAACAATGATAACTTTTTTCGTGGCCATTTTTATTCTCTCCCATTGTATAAGCTTTACTTTCAGGATAAAATGGTTCAAAACCATAAACAGAAAAGTGGCATGTTATAGGCTTTACATGCCACTCTAATTTTTAACACATTCTTATCTTAACAGAACAGCCTGGCTTTAGGTAAGATAAAGGATAGAACTAGAAATTATATTTACGCAATGAGGTGTAATCAATGAACTTAATAGTGACTGAAGCAGCCTTAAAAGAATTGAATCAATTTTCTATCCCAGAAGGTTATGGTATTCGAATAGATGCTGAATTAACCGGTGGCTGAAGTTCTACTATAGACATACAACTGGCTCTGGACGAGCCCAGGAAAAATGACCTAATCATTGAAAAGGAACAAACAACCATTTTTGTTGATCGTTTCACCCGGCGCTATGTAGATGATCAGTTAACCCTGGATTATGATCCGTCTTATGGTTTCAAATTATATAGTCCTTATGAGATTTTGTCCTATGGGTTAACAATATATCAAAAGGATAAACTTCCCAACCAAAATTCATCCTGTTAAAAGGATAAAAATCATCTTTCTAACCAAATCCCCTGTTACAGGGGATTTATTTCAACCGTCATAACTTCTAGTCATCCCAAATGTTCTTCTGTTTTCTAAACGGATTTTTTCTATTAAGATTAAGAAGAAATAAAAAAATGGAAGATGGAGGGAAAAAATGTATGAGAGTTGAATTGCCGATCATTGTACGTTCTACAGAAATTGATGTGAATGGCCATGTAAATAATGCCAAATATCTGGAGTACCTGGAATGGGGCCGCGAAGAATGGTACGAAAAAGCCAATCTTAGTTATCAAACGTTTTTAGATATGGGATTGCAGACGGTTACGGTAAATATCAACATCAATTACAGAAAAGAGGCATTTCAAGGAGATCAATTAATCATTTATACACAACCCCAAAAACTGGGAAGGACTAGCTATACTTTATTTCAGCAGATTATAAATCAACATGGTAACGTCGTGGCTGATGCCCAGGTAACAAGTGTTACTATAGATGTGAAAACAAGAAAAGGAGTACCCGTTCCTCAAGAATTAACTAAATTTTTTTAAAGTTAAACTCTCCACCGAATATAAGCGGTGGAGAGTTCGTTGTTACATAACCTTGAACTTGATTGAATCTTCTTTAGATTAGAATTTTTTCTGGACCGAGGGCAAACATAAGAGCCATAAGAAAATGGGAAAAACCAATGGGATAATTTGGAATCTTACCAGCAAATGCCTTCAACTGCTTTTCAGCGAGAAGATTCCAATCTTCATTACCTATCATTTTCGCTAACCGCAAAAGATTAAATGAGGCCACCGAATTTCCTGACGGGGTTGCTCCATCATATATTTCTTTGGGTCGGGCAATCAATTGTTCGCCATCTTCCCCATAGAAGAAAAAACCGCCTCTTTCTTTGTCCCAAAACAAACGAATCATTGATTCATTTAACCTTTCCGCTTCCCTTAGATATTTTGTTTTAAAGGTAGTTTGGTACAGTTCAATTAATCCCCATACCAAAAAGGCATAATCATCAATATATCCTGGATAATCGGCGGATCCATCCCGATACCTGGCTAATAATCGGCCATCCTCTCTGACCAGAGTTCTTTGGATAAAATGTACGGCTTTTTCTGCTGCTGCCGTATATTTTTCGTTCCTTAGGATTCTTCCGCCTAAAGAAAGAGCCGCTATCATAAGTCCGTTCCATGAGGTAAGAATTTTGTCATCCTTGTGTTGGATGTATGCATTCCAAAAATTATCGCTTCATGGTTTTCAAACTTATGCTCTCTTTCTTGGGATATGAATACTTTGTAACTTAGAAAAATTAGCTAAAACTCAAGAAATTGATATACTTTCCTTTGGCGGTCTATGATTTGACAGAAAAAAATCCACAATGAACAGTCGCTGTTCACCATGGATCCTCCCCTGACTCGATTAATTCAATCACTTTTACTATCAAAATCTTTAATTTCAGAAGTAGTCAAAGCTACAGTCGGGCCTTTCCGTTTTGATTTATTTACTGAACTGTAAAATTTAAGATCTTTGCCCTCGTTTTTTGCCCTTCACGTCTATTTGAGCACAAAGAAAACCGCCTGGCAACCATCAATCAGCCTTTTTTTCACCCTTCAATTGCTTTATGATATCAAAGCGCTTGGTTTGCAATGCTATATCAATAATTACTTTTTCCGCTTCACGGGAATAGTCTTCTACCGTATCCGCTTCAGTTAAAGGCTTGATATCATTCTCCACAACCCAAAACTCCTTTTTAATTACTGGAACACGGATGAGATACTGGAAGGCAACATCAATTCTACGATCTCGTGCAATGATATACGCTTCTTTTCCTACCGGTAAGCCCAAATTGAGAATATCCGACACAATAGTCACTCTAGTCATTAGTGGAAGCATATTTTCACCTCTAATATTTTCTTAACATATGAGGTGAAGACCAGTCAAGAACTATGTTAGTGGCGATCAATATCTCTATAAAAATCATTTGATTCAAAAATCTCTGATGTGCCGTTTGCAGGCACTACTACGAATCGCTTTCCTTGCCTTGCGGCTTGTATGACAAATAGATGAGAAACTTTACCAACGGCTTTTTCAATGGAAGGATATAATAATCACATATCAGGAAAATCAGGAATATCCCGCATGATGTCTTTCATTGTAGATGATACGCAATTTCCCTTCCATTATGTATTTTTTCAAGAGAAAAAGCAGTCCTTCGTAATTATACTACGATAGGACTGCCTGCTTTTGCTGTTGATCAAATAGACTAATGATGAATTTTTTCAGGTCAACAATCCTTGGATGTTCAGAAAGAAAATGGTCAGTCCCGGAAACAATTAAAGGAATGATTGAATCAAAGTGATGAAGGGAGCCATGACTTCCCCCTCCAAGATGGGTGGGATAATATTTTGTCTTAAACTCATATCGGGATTCAGCCGTAATGACAATTATCGGGCAAACCTGAGAAAATAGTGCTCCGTATAATCGCGACAGGACATCGGGATATTCGCCATATTTGATGAAATTTCCTTCAATCTGGATATCAAGTATCGACTGATCCCCCTGGAAAAACCATCGGTTCCCATATACATCCGTGTAGGGTCCTTCCTTTTCAAATAGGCACATCTTTTCTGTACCGCCAGAGTGAACAATGATCCGGTTTCCCTGTTTATAGGCGATTTGATCAATATGTTGTTCGCTTTTTAACCGGGAAATGATTTTCGAATCCAGATCATCCTTAACAGGATAGATATATGCCATTCTCTCATTGTTGCAAATGACGAGTCCCACTTGATCTGTAACCCTTTTTCCCAGCTTTAAAGGATGAAACTCTTGCAAAATATCCTCCAAATCAATGTTATACTGTTGATCATTTCCGATGCGGGTTTGTCCGTGATCCCCCGTTACAATAAAAATATTTTTCTCAAGAGCTTTTTCCCACGTATCAAATGAATCAAATAACTTTCTGATTTGTTGATCCACTTTTAACAGGGCCTGTTCTGCGTGATCGGGATTGGTTATATGAACACTGTGATCATTGTCGGGTAGATAAACCATCATAAAATCAGGCTGATTTCCTGAAAGAATAAGGGTTTTAGCAGTTTCGACGGCATATGTATCGTTTATTCCGTAATTGTTCCAACATCTCATTTTAAATTTCCCAATATTTTTTCGCGCTTCTGGTATGGAAGACATGGCTCCCAGAGTTAATATGTCAGGTCCTGAAATTGATCCATTCAATTGAAATCCCGTCATGAGATTTAAAAAGAAAGGTAGTCTCAACAGGTGTTTATTTCGCCCTCGATGAAGGATTAGATTAATGGAAGCGGAAGAAAAACCCCTGTCATGCAATTCTTCAAAAATGGTGGTGAGATTCTTATTGAGATGTTTTTCATTTAACCGATACAATGCATTCCGGGCACAAGAAACCAAACCTGTCTTCCAGATCGTTTTTCCTCCATTGATATAATTAATGATTTCATCCTCCTCTGGATCATACCAAATTAACCCAGGAACTTTATGGACATCCGGATAGGTTCCTGTCATTAAGGAGGCATCCACCGAAGCGGTCATCGTTGGAAATGCGGTGACGCAGTAGGACCAATATCTCCCATGTTCCTTTAGAAACTTTAATACCGGAACCTTCCCTTTTTTCAGGCAGCTTTCAAAAACTTGGGGAATAAAAGAATCTATCAATAAAAAAATGACTTTTTTCAATGGTTCTCCCTCATATCATCGTTACAAATTTAATGGTTCACATCCTTAACAGTTTCTCCAAATAAACTGGAAAATATTTTGGAAAAACTCGGTTTCGACGTAATTTTGTTTTCCACAGGACGTTGCAGAGAATAATAAAAGAAATGAAAAAATCCGATCCAAACGTAAAAAAGTTTCAAAAATAAAACATCTCCTTCTTATTGGAGATGTCTGATGATTCTTGAAAGATATTCTTCCGCCTTGGTTGTCCATTCACCTTCATTTTCAATCCTGGCATCCTTATCAAGGGGTTCTGTGAATTGATTGGTTAAAGAAGAAATGCCTCCGGTACCGAAAAAAGGGTTCTCTGTTGGATCAACCATGGTCCCTGTTTGAACAACATGGTTGACGATAAACGGCGTTCCAAAACGAATTTTCGCATCTTCATGATCCAATGCTCCTTCAATCACCTGAATGGGGATTCGCAAATAGATGGTTTTGCCTTCTTCCTGTCCCAAAGGAGCATCCATCATTCCCCCTTCATAACCCCAACCCCCGCCAAGGGAAAATCCCTCCTTTTCAAAGGGTTCTTTTATTTCTTTGTAAACCGCTTCTTTCCCCTCAATATCTGAACGAATGAGAATCATAACCATGCACTCCTTACCTCGATCTTTTAAGACCAGTGGATCCATTTAGCTTATATTAGTCTTCCCTTACCTCCAATCTCCCATTCATCATTAATCTCTATATAAACGGCGAGCAACCAACTGAATTGGTCATCGGTTGTTTGTAGAAAGTATTTTCCACTCTGGATGAAAGAAACTGATGATGCGGCCCAAAAGATAATTGAAGTAAAAAATCAACGATTCGAAATAGGTTTCGAATCACTGCAGACAGGAATGTATTCGATTGTCCATTCTGTTGTATCTTTACATAGATCAATCAAGAGATCCCTCCACTGGTTATCTGCCTCATCTGATGAATATATATCAAATCAATACTATTGGAACTCATCTTTTACCGTTTCTTTCATGGTTTGTATAAATGCTTGGGCGGCCTTTGACAAATACCTGCCTCTCCGATACGCCATAACAATTGTCCTTGATGCCTTAGGTTGAGTGATCGATAGATAAACGGGATTATAATTTGTCCTTTTCGTGCGAGTCACAATTTTTGGTACAAAAGCAATGCCAATACCTGCTGCCACTAAGGACTGAACGGTTTCAATATTGGTGCTTTCAAAGACGATGGATGGCTGAAATCCCGCCTGATGACACAAGTTTAATGCGATCTGCCGAAATCCTTGCCCTTTTTTTAACAAGATAAATGGCTGATCTTGAACATCCCTTAAATGGATATTCTTTTTTCGACTCAATGGATGATGGGGCGGTACAGCCAGGAAAATCTCTTCTTCTAGCAATGGTTCCCATTCCAATGCCGGATTTTGTATCGGCAGGGTAAGCAAGCTGACATCAGTACTTCCCGATGCCGTCAGTTCTTCCAGTTCAAGGGTTGTCTCTTCCATTAATTCTACTTCGATCCCGGGGTAAATTTCCTGGAACTTTGACAATACTGGCGGTAGAATATGACCACCGGTAATCGGAAGACTGCCAACCAACAGCTTGCTCTTCTTAAGGTTGGCTACGTCCTCCATCTCTTTTTTGATCTGATTCATCATATCGATTATTTTTTTTCCTCCTTCGAGAAATCGTTTGCCGGCATCGGTAATATCTAACGGAGTCACAGAGCGGTCAAATAGCTGGACTCCCAATTCTTGTTCCAACTTGGCAATTTGCTGACTTAACGAGGGTTGGGCGATATGCAGTTTTTCCGCCGCCCGGGAAAAATTCCTCTCCTCGGCCACCATTATGGCATACAGGATTTGCCGAAACTCCATCTGTCCATCCTCCCTTCTTGAAGAAAGAATATATAAGGGTGGAACTACAAATTCGACAAACGGATGTGTGAATCTTTGGTTCCACATCTATACATTCATAATTATAGACACAACCTATCATCTTCATAGATATTATATCTTGGATCTTTTGATTTTTACATGGTAAAACAGGATTAGAGAATATTCAAGGGAGGTTTTTGGATGAAACCGCGTACCATGTTTGAAAAAATTTGGGACAAACATGTGATTTCCCAAGAGGAAGGAAAGCCAAGTCTTCTTTATATTGATCTGCATCTTGTCCACGAAGTTACATCACCACAGGCCTTTGAAGGATTAAGAATGAATGGTCGTAAAGTTAGAAGGCCAGACCTTACATTTGCTACAGTTGACCATAATATTCCAACCACCAATCGTTTTGACGTAAAGGATCCCATCTCCAAACAACAGATGGAGACGTTAACGAAAAACTGTGCGGAGTTTGACATACAATTGGCAGATATATCCAGCCCTGACCAGGGAATCGTACACGTGATTGGTCCGGAATTGGGACTTACCCTTCCCGGGAAAACCATCGTATGCGGTGACAGCCATACGTCTACCCATGGGGCTTTTGGGGCATTGGCCTTTGGCATAGGTACCAGCGAAGTAGAACACGTGCTGGCAACACAATGTCTTCAGCAGTCAAAACCAAAAACTATGGAAGTACATGTATCAGGGGAACTACAGCCGGGAGTTACGGCAAAAGATATTATCTTAGGGATTATCTCCAAATACGGAACTGATTTTGGAACCGGATACGTCATTGAATATACAGGCGAAGCCATCCAGAAATTGACGATGGAAGAGCGTATGACCGTATGTAACATGTCTATTGAAGCGGGTGCCAGAGCGGGTTTAATTGCACCAGATGAAACCACTTTTGCTTACCTGAAAGGAAGAAGATATGCACCAAAAGGAAGTGATTGGGATAAAGCAGTAGAAGAATGGAAACAATTGGTTACTGATCCTGATGCAACTTATGACCATCGTGTGGAATTAGATGCATCTACCCTTGAACCGCAAGTCACCTGGGGAACCAGTCCAGGAATGGGAGCCAATATTTCTGATGCTATTCCATATCCAGAAAAGCTCCCTACCGCAAATGCAAGAAAAGCAGCGGAAAAAGCCTTGGAATATATGGGCCTGACTCCAGGGACGCCAATCAAAGAAATCAAAATTGACCGGGTATTTATCGGGTCCTGTACCAATGGACGTATCGAAGATTTAAGGGCTGCGGCTAAAGTGGTAAAAGGATATAAAGTATCACCCCATGTTTCAGCCATGGTTGTTCCTGGTTCCCAGCAGGTAAAGCTTCAAGCCGAAAAGGAAGGATTAGACAAGATCTTCTTGGAAGCCGGATTTGAATGGAGGGAATCGGGATGCAGCATGTGTTTGGCTATGAATCCCGATGTGCTTAGCCCTGGGGAACGTTGCGCCTCTACTTCAAACCGGAACTTTGAAGGCAGACAAGGAAGGGGCGGCCGAACCCATCTTGTAAGTCCAGCAATGGCCGCCGCAGCTGGAATTGCCGGTCATTTTGTAGATGTAAGACAATGGAAATATAACGACTAAAAGGAGGGCTTTTCTATGGAACCATTTACCCAGTTATCGGGGATTGTCGCCCCAGTTGACCGTGTCAATGTGGATACTGATGCCATCATTCCAAAACAATTTCTAAAAAGGATTGAACGATCTGGTTTTGGACAATTTCTTTTCTATGAGTGGAGATTCGATGAAAACGGTGAAGTTAATCCACATTTTGAACCCAATAAGCCCAGATACCAAGGAGCATCTATTCTTCTGACAAGGGCTAATTTTGGATGCGGATCTTCCCGAGAGCATGCCCCTTGGGCACTTTTGGATTATGGCTTCAAGGTGATTATTGCTCCTTCATTTGCTGATATTTTTTATAATAACTGTTTCAAAAATGGCATCCTTCCCATTCAGCTTTCGGAAGAACTGGTTGATCAGCTGTTCCAAAAGGTGTACCAAAAAGAGGGATATACATTAACCGTAAATCTAGAAGAAAACAAGATCACCGATTCGGAAGGTTTGTCTATTCCATTTGAAGTAGATCCCTATCGGAGAGAATGTTTGCTTCGAGGTTTGGATGATATTGGAATTTCTTTGAAATATGAGAATGAGATCCGTTCCTATGAAGAGCAAATTCCTTCTTATTACTCGATAAAATAAGTAGCCTAAAGGGAACAGGCTATTCAAACGGAAATCAGCCCTCAATAACATTCCAACGCCACAATTACCCGGATGTTTTTGAGGGCTGCTTCCATTAGATAAGGATTCGTTTTACTATTCAATAACCTCAAAGCCTGCATCTCTTAATGCAGCTTTTGCATCATCAATATATTCCTTGTCGTCTGCCAGCAGTGTGTGATAATGTAATCCTCCGGTCACTTCGGAAAATAAGGGTACGGTGGACTGTCCCCTTTTCTCGAGGAATACTTTAATATCCTTGGGAGTCCTGATGTTTAATTCACCGCTGATCCGGCCATAGATGGGATGATGAATAAAGACATCTGCCACTGTTACGTGGTGGGCGATTAGAATCTCCAATTCCTGCTTTAATTGTTCAGGAGTATGGATGATCCCAAGCACCCCTCGATCATGCTTTTTATACTCAGAATCAAGGATATAACCATGGGTTGTACTGATAACGGGGAAGCCATCTTTACGAAGCCATGCAATATCCTGAACCAGGGTTTGCCTACTTACTTTCAATTTTTGGGACAACTCTGAACCTTTCACGGGCTGGTTACTTTTTTCAAGGAGTTCAATAATTTTCTTCTTTCGATCCATAAAAATAACCTCCATAACCTTCCCCATAATCTCCTTTTTTTACATATCACATTCCCTATGAAAGTTCAAGCATTCGGTCTACTGCCGTTTTGGCCCACTTGGCTGTCTCATCATCTACCCGGATTACATTCACCGGCTGATGATTGATTAGGCTTTCCAGAGACCATAACAAATGGGGCTGATCAATTCGATTCATCGTCAAACAAGGACATATCATCGGATTGAGGGAGGTAATCATTTGGTCCGGATGTTCCTGTGCCAAACGGTTTACCAGATTGTGCTCTGTTCCAATGGCCCATTTCGTTCCAGCAGGTGCATTATCAATCTGTTTGATAATGTAGTCCGTTGAACCATTTTCATCTGCCAGCTGCACCGTTTCAAACATGCATTCCGGATGGACGATTACCCGGATCCCCGGATATGTCTCCCTCATGTAACAAACATGGGACGGCTCAAATTTCTGATGAACGGAGCAATGACCTTTCCACAGAATGATTCGTGAACTTCCGTGTCCATGGGGATACTCCAGACTCATCTCTTTAGGATCATACACAGTCATTTCTTTTAAGGGAATACCTAGCTTAAAGGCGGTATTCCGTCCAAGGTGCTGATCCGGTAGGAACAAAATTCGTTCTTTTTCCTGCAGGGCATATGAGAATATTTTATCAGCATTTGACGAGGTCATGGTAAGTCCCCCGTACTTTCCGACAAAGGCTTTAATGGCAGCGGAGGAGTTGACGTAGGTTACAGGAATGATTGAAGAACCAAATTCCCGGGTAATCATATCCCAACACTCTTCCACTTCATCTACTTCGGCCATATCTGCCATGGAACAACCTGCATTTAAATCGGGAAGAATCACCACCTGCTCCGGAGTAGTTAAAATATCAGCCGTTTCTGCCATAAAATGAACACCGCAAAAAACAATATACTTTGTTTGCTTCAGTTCGGCAGCGATTCTTGCCAGCTTTAAAGAATCTCCTCTATAATCTGCAAATTGAATCACATCATCCCTCTGATAATGGTGTCCCAGTATTATTAAACTATTTCCCAGCCTTTTTTTTGCTTCCCAAATAGCTTTTGTTAACTCCTTTTCGTCCAGTTTTCGATATCGGTCAGGCAATGCTTGTTGATAAACCACAGTTTCCACTACACCCACTTTTTCCTCCCCTTTCTTTTACCTTCTTTTATCCTTTATTTTTTACTTCCAAGCTAATATCCAAAGCCCGGACAGTATGAGTGATCCAACCTAGCGAAATGATGTCAACACCAGTTAATGCATACTCCCTTATGTTTTTCGGATTGATACCACCTGAAGCTTCAGTGATGGCTCTTCCATTAATCCATTTCAAAGATTCTTTAATCTCGGAAGGAAGCATATTATCCAGCAATATGACATCTGCCCTACTTTCAACGGCTTCCTTCACCTGCTCAAGATTCTCTGCCTCCACTTCAATCTTTACCATGTGTCCAACATATTGACGGACCAACTCAACAGCCTTCGAAATGGAACCTGCTCCGGAAATATGATTATCTTTAATCATGACCGCATCAGATAGTCCAAAGCGGTGATTGCTTCCACCTCCTATGAAAACAGCATACTTATCCAACATTCTTAATCCAGGCAAAGTTTTACGTGTGTCCGCTATTTTTACCGGAAGATCTTCAACAATTTTGCATATATCCCTTGTTTCCGTAGCGATTCCGGACATCCGCTGCAATAAATTTAACGCTACTCTTTCACCCGATAATATCGCTCTGGCCTTCCCTTTTAACTCTGCAATAATGGTTCCCTTTTCAACATCTGCCCCTTCTTCAATATAAAAGGTAAAATGTATCCCTTGATCAAGAAGTTGGAACGTTTGTTTGGCAATGTCCAGCCCGGCAATCCTCCCTTCCTGTTTTGCAATCAGATAGCCCTCCAGCAGATCAACATGAGAGAAAATGGCTTCGGTTGTTATATCTCCATGTCCGATGTCTTCAAGAAGTGCTAGTTCCAGCAACCGATTGATGGCTATAGGATTCATGGTACCCCCCCTGAACAAAATGTTTTTTAAAATCGATCAAGGATTCGGGGGAATCTTCTCTGAAATGGGCCCCTCTGCTTTCCTTCCGCCACAAAGCGGCCTCTATCACTAATTTGGCGGTTGTAAGCTGGTGCAAATATGAATTGGGAACATTACCTTGTTCTTTCAACCAATCAATAATTTGCTGTTTTGCTTTTAATAATCCATCACCGTTTCGAACAATCCCCACGAACTCCCACATCAAATTCTGCAATTCTTTCACTAAGATTTGCTGGTTCAAGCTGTTGACCTGAAGCAATTGTTCAATAGTATAAGGAAGATAAATTTTTCCATGCGGTTGGCAATTGGTAGTCAGGGAATCCCAGATCGCCTCTGCAGCTCGAAAAGCAAAAACAATTCCTTCCAGCAGAGAATTACTGGCAAGTCGATTTGCACCGTGTACACCTGTAGAACTTACTTCACCGAGGGCAAATAATCCGGATATACTGCTCCTGCCATAAAAATCCGTCTCAATGCCCCCCATGGCATAATGAGCAGCAGGGACAACTGGTATTAAATCCTGCTCAGGATCAATCCCTTGAGCCATGCAGGAGGAATATATCGTTGGAAAGCGATTTGAAAATTGTTTAATATTTCTGGCATCCAAGAATACTTGCCGTCCTTTTTTCATCTCTCGGTAAATCGCTTGGGAAACAATATCCCGTGAAGCCAGATCCTTTAATGGATGAATTTTTTCCATAAAAGGTTCACCTAGCTGATTCACCAAGACGGCCCCTTCACCACGAACCGCTTCAGAAATTAATGGCAATGGACTTCGGTTCACTTTCAAGGCAGTGGGATGAAATTGAATAAATTCCAAATCCCTTAATCTGGCCCCTGCCCTGTAAGCCATTGAGTACCCTTCTCCAAATATCCCATGAGCATTGGTTGTGTAGGGATAAAGATGACCCAACCCACCATTTGCCAATACTGTGATTTTTGCCTGAAAAGCTTGGATTTCCATCCCATGGGACAATCCAACGGCCCCTTGACAGAACCCATCTGCCATCATCAAATCCAAAATTTGTATCCCATCATACAAAAGAATATTGGGATTGCTCTTAACCTGCTTTAATAAAGAGTCAATAATATTTTTCCCTGTGGCATCACCGCCAGCATGAATAATACGATTCCGACTGTGAGCACCTTCCCTCCCCAGTGAGAGGTCTCCATCTTCGGTTGTGTCGAAGGGAACTCCCAGTTGAAACAAAAATTGAATGGCATGGGGTGCTTCTTCGACAAGAATTGTAACGGCTTCCTCGTCACATAAGCCTTTTCCTGCTTTTATTGTATCCTCATAATGGAACTTTGGGTCATCATCCCTCCCTAAGGCTCCGGCGATTCCACCTTGAGCCCAGTAGGAATTCCCTTCACCTGGCTTTGATTTGGTTACTAAAGTAACTCTTGCATATTGGGAAGCAATTAAGCTCAGGGTAAGGCCAGCAATGCCTGAACCAATAATCAACAAATCAGATTTATGAACTTTCCACATCCTATATTCCTTCTTTCAACAAATAGGGTCCACAGAAATAACAACGTTCTATAAAAATGTGAAACTTATCACTATTATGGGTAAAAAACGTTAATGATGTCAAGACAAATGTAATGTATAATAGTCATGTTAATTGTTAATAGAAAAAGGGGGAGAATCATGTACAGTCCTAGTTATTACTTTGATCATGGGTCAACGACACCTCTGCGTCAGGAAGTTCTTGATGAAATGATGCCATATTTTACATTAAATTTCGGTAATCCTAGTAGTCTCCATCAATATGGGCTGAAGGCAAAAGAATCCCTTGAAATAGCCAGAGCAACAGTAGCTCGGACTATCAACGTCAATCCAAGAGAAATCATCTTTACTGGAAGCGGGACGGAAGCAAACAATTTGGCCATTTTGGGAACCGTGAGAAGACTTCAACGATTAAAAAAGGGGAAGCATTTAATTACAACCGGCATTGAACATGCATCTGTACTAAAAACCTTTAAGCATTTAGAAAAGGAAGGTTTTGAAGTCACTTATCTTCCGGTAGACCCATATGGTAGGGTTCACCTGGATGAAGTAAAGAAGTCAATCCGTACCGATACCCTGATGGTAAGCATTATGCATGCCAATAATGTGATTGGAACCATACAACCTATTTCAGAAATTGGCAGATATTTAAAAGAGAAAAATATTCTTTTTCACACGGATGCCGTCCAAAGTTATGGAAAAATTCCGGTAAATGCACAAGAACTTCATGTGGATTTGCTCTCCATTAATTCCCATAAGATTGGGGGGCCCAAAGGTGTAGCGGCTCTCTACATGAAAAAGGGAATCAGAATTGATCCGTTATATTTCGGAGGTGAACAGGAGCGCGCCATCAGACCGGCTACACAAAATGTTCCTGGTATCGTTGGATTTGCCAAAGCGGCTGAATTGGCCGCCAAAGAACTAGAAGATGAGCAAAAACGCCTACTTAAGCTTCGTTCCCATTTTATCAGTACCCTGACCAAAAACATCGTTGGCGTAAAAATTAATGGTCATCCAACCCAAACTCTTCCCAATTTGATTAATATCAGTGTAGACAATATTGAAGGGCAAGGACTGATGTTGGAATTGGACCGACTTGGATTGGCCACTTCCAGCGGTTCTGCCTGCAGTTCCACCGACCATGAGCCCTCCTATGTTTTACTTGCTACCAACCCATCAAGACAGCATGCCTTGGAAAGTTTAAGAATTACCATGGGAAGGACAACGACGAAGGATAGTGTAGATAAATTGATCAAAGGTATCATTCAATCGGTAAATTATTGGAGAAAAAAGAACTAAAAAATTGCACTATTTTTTCCAGATTTACGGTATACTAGTATAGGACATTCACCCATGTAAGGTGAATAAAAGGAGGCATATACCATGGATATTGAAGTAGGCGAAATCATTACTTTAGTTAGCGATGAGAATGAAGAACAGGATGTTGAAGTCATCAGCACCCTTGAAGTGGATGGAAATGAGTATGTAGCGGTTATATTCCTGCAGGAAGAAGATGATATTGATGATGAAGATGAAGAAGTAGATGTAGATGTTTATTTTCTTCGCTATGATGAAGCGTCAGGAGACTTTATTGACATTGAAACCGATGAAGAATTTAGCAAGGTTTCTTCTGCCTTTTCCCAGGCTATGGAAGAAGAATTTGGCGAAGTCAATGAATAATTATAGGATTCCTCCATTATGAAATGGAGGATTTTTTTTATTTGAGAAATGCATAGACTAAAAGGACGGAACTAAACATCCATGACCGAAAGGGTCACAAATTGATATGAAAGTGTATTTTCATATCAAAGATTTTACAGAAAAGCCCTTCCAAAGATAAATTGCAAGTGAGGTTAATTTATGAAGAAAAAATACGTCAAATGGCTTGCTGTTCCAATGGTGATCGTTGTCGTATATCTTCTGTTTCGCTACGGTTTTCAAGCGGTTTTTGGAAAAATTAGCTTAGACCAGTTAGTGGATTGGCTGAGGAGCAAGGGATATTGGGCGGCTCTTTTGGGAGGTTCGCTAATTATCATCCAATCGTTTATTCCCTTTTCCCCCTTTATCCTCCTAGCCGCGGCAAATGTTCTGATTTTTGGACTTTGGACAGGTTTTATCATCAATTGGACAAGTGCTGTAATTGCGGCTCTCCTCATGTTTTGGGCATCCAGAACCATTGGGAGGGAATGGGCCAACCAGAAGCTTTCGAAGATCCCCACCTGGAATACCATTCAGCAATTGATAAAGAAAAAAGGCTTCCTGATCATCTTTTTATTCCGTATATTTCCGGTAGTTCCGCCTGCGATCGTCAATTTGGGGGCCGGTGTTACCACCATCTCCTTCACAACCTACGCAATGGCCACCTTAATCGGAAAAGCACCCATTATTTTTCTGGAATCAATGCTCAGTTATGACGCCATCAATTTCGCTGAAAATAAAATTCGCTTCGTATTGATTGGAATTCTTTTTACCCTAGTTCTATATTTTGGAAGCAAAGTAATTAAACGAAAACTTAACATTCCCTCCAAAGCAAAGTGAACTTACTTCATGTGGAATCTTATTCTCCATCTGAAGTTTATATGGACGGAACTAAACATACATGACCCGCAGGGTCACAAATTCTCATGAAAATAATTCCATCCAGTAGTTACCTAGTTACTGTATCATCGTCATCTTCTCATAATGGAAATTGAACAGGGGAATGGTAAGTCGTAAATCTTTATGGTGGTAGCAATATCAGACCCCGCGAACTAAACGGACAGCATCGATCATTGAGCACAAATTCCTGTTGCTGCGAGCACGAATATCAAATTACTGTTTGTCTCTGATC